>JAZOOQ010000039.1:0-11299 GCA_045655105.1 Alphaproteobacteria bacterium
GGGTTCGAATCCCCGTGGGGTCGCCAATAAAAGCCACCGAAAGGTGGTTTTTTTATACCTAAAATCTGTTTAATGAAGATTTTACAAGAGTTTGTTTATGAAATTGAAATCAAAGCGCTTGCTATTTTAAAGCTTCTTTAAAGTATATGAAGATTATGCTTTAAAAACATGAACAATTTTAATAGAGGAAAGGAACTGAAGATTGTTTTTATACGCAAGCTAAAGTTTTTATGATTTCAATTTAGTATTGTTCAAATTAAAGTTGTGAATTGTATTTTGGTAAGCATATTATTTCTTTAGATTAAATATATTATTAATATTTTTTTTGAGTTTTTTTATTGAACATAATTTATGTTTAAATGTATAAAATAAAAAAGATCTAAATTGCATTAATATTAATAAGTATTTATAGGTGTTATATTATGTGTTTGAGTATGAAAAATTTCCTCTTTTTTCTTTTTTCAATATTGAAAGTTAAATTATTATTTATATTTTTATGTTTTTTTGCGACGAGTGGAAATACTGTTTTTGCTGTAGAACTGTATCCTTTAAAAGCGGATGAAGTAGTTGTGTTTTTGGAGGGGGGGCTTGGGAAATAATATGTTTCAATATGCAACTGCATATGCATATTCGAAAAGACATAATAAAAAGTTAAAGGTAAAAGGTAGAAGCGATACGATATTTTCATTATTTGACTTAAATACTGATGAATTAATTTTGGAGAATGTATCAAATTTGAATAATGTTTTTTTTGAGCAAAATCGTCATTTTTTATTTGAAAATGAAATGTATAATTCTAAATATGATGGTTTAGATGGTTTTTTTCAAAATGAAAGTTATTTTAAAGATTATCGTTCTGATATTTTGAATAAGTTTAAATTTAAGAAAGAATTAACAGGAATAAATAAGGATTTGGCTAATAAAATTCAAACAGATAATTCTGTTTCTTTACATATTCGTCGTGGAGATTATTTAACAGATGCGAAAAATGATGTTTTGTCAAATCATTATTATTTAGAGGCAATAAATTATATTGTGAATAAAATTGAAGATCCTCATTTTTATATATTTTCAGATGACATTGAATGGGTTAAGAAGAATTTTAAAATAACCCAAAAGCATACTTATATTGATAATAATCAAAATTCAGGATTTTATGATATTCAATTAATGAATTTATGTAAACATCATATTATTGCAAATTCAACTTTTTCATGGTGGGCTGCTTGGTTGAATGGGAATGATAAAAAGATAGTTATAGCACCTAAAATATGGCTAACTGATAAGAATGCTTTTGAAGATACAAAAAATATTATTCCAAGAGAGTGGATGCGTGTCAAAGAAAAAGCAGATATTGCGGTTGTTTTGATGAGTGAGATTGATAAAAAAGATCAAATTGAAAATTTGAATAAATACTTTTTGCCACATGATAGAAAAAAATATTTTTCAAAAAATGATCTTGATAAAATAAAAGAGATGCAATTTGATTATGTTATTGTACTAGAATCGAAAATCTTACTTACAAAGGAAGTGGGTTATGATGTTGTACCATTTGAAAACAATGGAGTTTTATATTTTTCATACAATGGTTCAAATTTTGTAAAAACAGATTCTTCTTCAAATATGATTTCAATGAAATATCATAAAGATCTTATTTTTTTTAATAGGATGATGAAATAAAAAAAGCGCCGTAATCGACGCTTTTTAAATGGTGCCTGGGGACGGAATCGAACCGCCGACACAGGGATTTTCAGTCCCTTGCTCTACCAACTGAGCTACCCAGGCTAACCTGAAGTAAGATCTTTATACACGACTTTTTTATAAATGTCCAGTAATTTTTTTAAAAAAATAAATTTTTTTTCTTTTTTTTGTTTTATTCAGCCTCTTCAAACTGCTTTAAAAGGTCTTCTGGTTCGGGTTTTTCATCTGTATGAACAACATAAGACCCTTTTAACCATCTGCCTAAATCAACATCTGCACATTTTTTTGAGCAAAAGGGGGCATATCTTGTTTCTGGATTTTTACCACAAATAGGGCATTTTACTTTTGATTCCGTCATTAAAAAAACTCCTTTATTTCGAAATAATCTGATTCTATATTTAAATTTTGTTCTATTTTAGCTAATGATTTAACATCTTTTGAAAGATATTTTTCTATCAAAGGGTGAATGGTTAGTTGAAGTTTGCCGACTTTTGAATTTTTAACCGCTCTTTCAATAAGATAGGAAACATAAAGAGGATGTTTTTGGCCATTCTTTGAAAGAAAAAGATCATAAACATCGGCGCGCTCACTCTTTCGTTTTAATTCTAGTAAACGAAGAGAGCTGAATCCATAAATTTTTGTTCTGCTATCATTCTTAAATGCTTTTTTGATTTCTTTTAAAAGAACTTCTTGTTCTTGTTTTTTCTTTGATCCAATAAAGTCAATTAAAATCATGCCAGACATGTTTTTTAGTTGAACTTGTTTTTGGATTAATGTGGCTGCAATTTTATTAATTTCGTCAAAAGATGCTTCACTATTGCCTGAATCAACATCAATGCTCCAAAGAGCTTGAGTTTTTTGAATGCTAATTTTGGCTCCATGAGCAAATGAAATTTCTTCTTCTAAAGCTTGATCAATCAATTGTTCAAGAGAGTTAATTTCTTTAAGATTATATGGGTGTTTTTTTTGAATTTTTTCTAAAAAAGAAACATGATTTAAAGTATTCTCTTCAATTATTTTAGCAGTTGCTTCTTTATTTCTTCTGGCTTCTTTTTTAATTTTAATGAAAACTTTTTCGCCGATTATAAGTTTTTTATCTGTTGGAATAAAAGCATTTATTCCTTTTTCTGTTTCAGCAAAATAACCTTTTAGTTTTTGGTGATGTGAAATTATTTTGGCAGTATATTCTTCATCAAAGTTTAAAGAATTTTCTCTTGAAACAAAAAGTTCAGATATATTTTCTTCTTCATCTAGCAAAGCAATAAACGTTTGATTTTCCATTTGATGGCAAACAAGTGATTTTTCAGCCATTTTTATGAAATACCTCTTAAAATTTGAACGGTTTCATAAACAGGGATGCCAACAATGCTGGAGTAAGATCCAGACATTTGTTTTACAAAAGCAGATAGAACCCCTTCAATTTGATAACCTGCAACGCCTTTCCATTCATTGGAGGCTAAAATCAATTTAATATCAGTTTCATCTAATTTTTTGATAGTGACAAAACTGGTATTCACTTTTGCAATAATTTTTCCAGTTGGAGAAATAACGCAAATTCCTGTTAAAACGCGATGCTTTCTCCCAGATAAAAGGTTTAAATTTGCTCTAGCTTCTTCTTCTGTATATGCTTTTCGAATGATACGTCTGCCAACTGCTAAAACAGTATCTGCTGCCAAAATAATTTCATTTGGGTATTCTGTTGCTACTGCTTTTGCTTTTTGAATGGCAATGCGTTTGACATATTGGCTTGGTAATTCATCCTTTAATTGATCTTCATTTATTTGTGGAGAAACAATTTTATTAGGAATAAGACGAACACTTTCAAGAAGTGCTCGTCTATTTACGGAAGCCGAGGCTAATATAAAGCCCGATTTTAAATTCCAAAAATTTGAATTATTCATCTGATTGCATTTTTTCTTTGCGTTCATGACGTTCTTGGGCTTCAATAGATAAAGTTGTTACTGGACGAGCTTCTAAACGACCTAATCCAATTGGTTCGCCAGTTTCTTCGCAATATCCGTATGTTCCATTTTCAATTCGATCAAGAGCGGCATTAATTTTTTTAATTAGTTTACGCATTCTATCTCTTGTGCGCAATTCTAAAAATTGATCTGTTTCGCTGCTAGCTCTATCATTTAAATCAGATTCTTGTAAACTTGTTTCTTTTAAATCTTGCAATGTGAATTCAGAGTTTTTAACAAGTTCAGAACGCCAGTCAATAAGCTTTTGACGAAAATATTCAAGTTGACGATCATTCATATATTCTTCATCTTGAGTTGGTTTATAATCTGGCGGTAATGTTACGATACTCATAAGCAGCTCCTTTATGTTAAATTAATTTTTTTTAACGTAACGTTTTTTTTTTGAAAAGTCAAGCGCTGAATTTTCTTGATAAGGTCTGCAATATCTGGTATAAAAAGAAAAAAATGATGGAGAGGGATATGAAACACTTTTTTTCAAAAACATTATTATTGGCTGGTTGTTTTTTTTCTAGTTTATGTTTTGCCCAAGAAGATTTTACAGCAAATTGTGAAAAGTTGTTAGAACGACTTGAAACTGGAGAAATCCAAGATTCTTCATATTATGACAAATGTGGATTTTCAAATGAAGAATTAGCTTGGTCTAAATGGGCAGGGTATGTTTCTGAAAATAAGATGAAACGTGCAATTTATGAACTTTGTGTGCGTTATCCAGAACACGAATATCATGATCTTTATTGTGAAAAAGCATTGCTTCTTGGGCATCCTGCTGCATATATCCAAAAAGGAAGGTCCTTGTTAGAGAAAAATGATTTTCAGGCAGGATATGAATATTTGACGAAGGCATTGGCAACCAATGCGTTAACTCAAAATGAGGAAGCCGAAATTTTGCAAGTTTTGGGTTCTTATTATATGGATACGCAAAATCCAAAAGCGTTTTCTTATTTAACAGCAGCAGCTGAAAAAGGATCTGCTGTTGCGCATAATATTTTGGGATATATTTTCTTTTTGAAAAAAGATGAAAGACTTGGAAATGAAGAAATAGCATTAGACCACTTTTGGTATGCAATTTTAACGGGTTGTAAATCTGCTGAAGAAAATTATGGGTTAATGCAACTTGCAAAGCAAGGAAAAATTTCATTTCAAAAAGCTGAAGCTGAAATGCGAAAGAATTTAAAATCTTGTGTGCCAATATCTGAGAAAAAACGTTTAGCTGATAATAAGCTTTATAATTGTCGATGTGGATTTTCATTAGAACAAGAAAAACGATATATGGAAAAACCATATCTTTTATTAAAAACTGAAGCAAAAATGGCTGTTTTAAAAGATGTTAAAACAAATGAGGAGTTTAGTGTAACCGAGCAAAGGAATTTGCCAAATGGTGCAAATGTTTTGGAGGTTAGAAAAACGGCTGTTATCTTGAAATATCCTGATGATATGCGAGAAATTTTAAATCTTTACAAAAAAGATGATTGCCTTGATTTTTGTAAAATAAATCAGATTTCTTCTAATCTTACGCCTGAAGAAATGCGTTTAAAAATTGAAGGTGTTAAAGAAACCCTTCAAATTAAACCTTATCATATAACGTATACACCTCAAGAATGCTTGTTTTTAAGTTACTATGCTGAAAAATTATTGCCAATAGGGGCAAACTATATTGGAAAAGAAGAATGTAAAAATTTAAAGCCTCAAGAAGATATTATTCTGCAAAATTTGAAAGTGCCAGAGAAAGAAGTTGAGTTGCCAAAAATGAAAGAAAAAGAACCTCTTCCTGTTGACGTGCTTTCTGATAATGCAAAAAAAAGGTTAATAAAATCAGTTGGAGATGCTTTAAAGTTTGAATAATCAATTTTTGGGATAAATGTTCTTTGAGTATAGAAGTGTATTTATTATAAATTAGATTTATCTTATTTTATTTTAAATTGCATGTTTTAATTTTAATTAAAAATCAAATAAAAACAATTGGTTATAGTTGTTTTATTGCCACTATGTTAATCCTGTGGTATAATAATAAAGTATGGGGTTGATATTATAAAGGGGCGGGGCTATGATTAAAAGGTTTTTATCCATTGGTTTAGTTTCATTGGGAGCTTTTATTTTTCAAAGCAATGCTTATGCACAAGCAGAATATATTTATTCTTTAGCCCAACAACAACATATTGACATGTTGGAACAAATTAAATTTCAATATGGAACGTTAGATTTTGCAGATTCATATGGACAAACAGCTCTTTGTTTATCTATATATCGCTATAATTATCCAGTTTTTTTTCTGCTTTCAAAATTTGGTGCGAGTAGACAACATTCATGCGTTCGTCAAATTCCTCCAGAGCATTTAGAAAGTTTTAACAAACGATATAATATTTCCTATTTAAAACAAAAAAAAGCCCCGACAAGATTACCAAAACAAGCGTATATGTCAGATTCTTCAATTTTTTCACCCACAACATTAGCAGTTGGCGGTGTTATAGGCGCAGGTGCCTTAATTGCTCTTGCCTCTGGAGGCGGAGGAGGGGGTGGTAGTGGATCTAGCTCAACTGGCGTTGGAAATGATGGTAATGTTTCTCAACCTCCGATTTCTGATCCAATAAATCCACCAAATATAACACCAGATGATCCATCTATCGATGATGTGGAAAATCAAAATCCTGTTACGCCACCTGTTGTTGAACCTGAAAATCCAGTGGAGCCACCTGTTATTGAACCTGAAAATCCAACGACTCCGCCAGAGGAGCCAATAGATGTTCCTTATAACTTATCGGCAAAAGATTTTCAAACTAGTGAATATTATCGTGGTAATTTTTTACAACATATTAATGCGGCAGAAGCTTATGCGAGCGTTTATAGTGCAACAAAATCAGCTGATGGAAAGATTAATATAAAAACAGATAATGTTGAAACGATAAAGGTTGCTGTTGTTGATACGGGTGTTTATGAGCATTCTGATTTACCTGCAATTTCTGGTGGGTATAATTTTGATTACGGGCCTTGCCAAAACTCCAGCCAAACAAAATGTTGGGTTTATAAAGATAGTTTTTGGGATAGTGGTATTGCATTTAGGGATGAAAATGGAAAAGAAACTATTATTTATGATGGTACTGAAAGTGATTTTGAGGATTATAAAAAACAATATGATAGCTCATATAGATGGGAAGATAATAAATTTGTTTATACGCCATTAAATGATACTCATGGAACAAATGTTTCAGGCATTATTTCTGCGATAAAAAATGGAACAGGAATGCATGGGGTGGCTCAAAATGTAGAATTATTGCCAATTCGATACGATTTTAACAGTAGTCTTATTAATCCAATTAAAACTGCAGTTGATAATGGAGTTAAAGTTATTAATGCAAGTTTTGGTTCTGCCGCTGATGAGGATTATAATGCAGCAATGAAAACCTCTGTTTGGAAAACTGTAATAGGAAATAAGTTGAGTGGATATGAATATTTGGCTCAAAAACAAACAGCATTGCTTGTGATGGCGGCTGGGAATGAGTCAAATGATGAACCTTCAATAGATGCTGGAGCGGGGCTTCATGTTGATGGGCTTAAAGATGTAATGCTAACTGTTGTTGCAACAAAAACAAGCAATCCAACACAGCTTTCAAGTTATTCAAATAATTGTGGAAGCGCATCATCTTATTGTTTGGCAGCTCCTGGTGGTGATAATGATTTGGGCGTGATTTCAACTGCTAATAACAATAATCTCGAAGCTTCTATGGGAACAAGTATGGCAACACCAGTTGTTTCTGGTTCGGCGGCCTTTTTGTGGGGTGCTTATCCAAATTTAAAAGCATCTGATGTGGCTTCAATTTTACTTGAAACAGCAACTGATATCGGAGCTGTTGGTGTTGATAATGTTTATGGACATGGTCTTTTAAATTTAAATGATGCTGTAAACAAACCTTTAGGAAAACAGGTTTTGGCAACAACAAATAGTATTAATGGTGAAAAAATTCAATTAACAGAATCCAAACTTCGTATCCCAGCATCATTAAGAACTCAAATTTTAAAAGCTTTACCTGCATCTGTTTCTGTGCTGGATAAATATGAACGCTCATTTCAAGTGCCTATAAAAAGTTTTGTTAAATCAGCTCTTCATAATCCAGCAACGTTTAGAAATAAATTAAAAAGATTTACTTCATTTGAAATGAAAAGACATGTTCAGCCAGCTCCGGGAATTTCTTTTGGATTTATAGAAACAACAAATCAAAAATCTGATTTTGGAGTAGGAGAATTAGATGTTTCATTTAATTTTGATAAGAACAATCTTCGTTTTTATTTTATAGAAGATACACATCACCTTTCTGAAAAAGGTAAAATGCCTAAAATTAATCCTTTTACAAAGATGAATAATGCATATGGTATTGAAGATCAGCTTAAAATTACCGATAAGTTGAAAGTGAAAGCGAATTTTGTTTCTGGTGAAAATGCTTTTTATGAAACAGATCTGGATAAAGATTATGCTTTTGATAAACAGGTTTTTGCATTTGACACAGAGCTTAATTATCAACCAATAAATGGTATTTCAATTGGTTTTTCAGCTGGTGCATTATATGAAAAGGACTCTCTTTTGGGTTTAAATGGGGGTGGTGCATTTGATGTTCAAAATTCGCAAACATACTATTTTGGCCTTTCAGCTGAATTAAACCCAATTCCAAATTTTTATCTTACTGGGGCTTACTACTTAGGATTAACCCAAAAAGAAAAACAAACAGCTTTTTTAACTACTTCAAATTTGCATAGTGATGGTTTTTTTGTTAATGCTCATTATCAATTAAGTGATAGTGATTATTTAGGTATTTCATTAACTTCTCCTTTAAGAATTAAGAAGGGGTATGCTGTTTTTGATTTGCCAACCGGTAGGGATTATTATTCTGATACTGTTTATCGCGAAAGATATGTGTCTGAATTAAAACCAGATGCTCGTGAATTGGATTATGCACTTTATTATGGTAAAAAAATAAATTCTCAAATGCAATTTAAAACACAAGGGGGTGTTCGTGTGCATCCAAATCATCAAAAGGATGCGGATAATGATTACCAATTCTTATTTGGATTTGATTGGAAATTTAATTAATATATTTAATTATTTTTGTGGTTCAGAAAATGATATTAAAAAGAGTTTATTAGTGACTTGTTTAATATAAAAAAACACCGACGGTAAGGTCGGTGTTTTTTTTATGTTTATTGTTTGTTTATCTATTAAAAGCTTTTCTCCAGGCATCAATGCCACGTCCAAGTTCTCTAAAGCCTTGAGCTGATGTTTTGAATGCATTTGCGTTTTCTCTATTTGCTCTTGCATATTCTCTTTCAACTCTAGCAGCATTTAATGCATCATATTCTGCATATTGAGTGGATCTTGATGTGAGTTGGCCACTTGCATTATATGTGAAGTTTGTTTGAGTCATTCCTTGGCGTGTTACCATATTATTTACTCCCATTGGAGCTGAAGAAGCGCAAGAAGATAAAAATACACCAGTAGATCCAAGCGTTAAGGCTAAGGCTGTATTTTTGATAACTTTTAATCTTCCTTTGACTTTGCCAACTAAATATCCAAAACCAGAAGCTGTTTGTGCACTTAAAATTGGTTTTTCTTTTTTGTTTAAAGCTTTTTTTGCGTTAATTGAACCTTTAGTTTTTTCAAAATTTGTCATGATATCCCTCCTTAAAAATCAATCATTATATATATGATATCAGACTTTTGCTTTTTTGTCAACACTTTTTTTAATAAAAATTTACATACCCTCTATTTCTTATAACGGAACGATATTGCCATCCGTATATAACGCTTGGATAAAAGCTTTCCCGTTCAATATGTGTGCCATTTTCGCGAGCCATATGATCTAAAAAGGCATCTTCGCGGTTGGTAAACATATGTTCGTTTCCGTTAGGTAGGTATTTTCGAATGAGTTTTGGATTTTTTTCAACTCGAAGAGCTGCTTGGATAATATTTCTGGAAAAGCAAAGAGTTGGACCTGATAAATCTGTGTTATTTTTATAAAGATGAGTTGAAGAGATATCCTCTGTGAGGATTAAGCCACTATGATAAGATGTTGATGAAAGTGCTTGTTTGTTTTTAGGAAGTTGATTTAAGTTTCGATTAACCTCTTCTAAATAATCGGGAGCATACCAGTCATCATCATCAATTTTGCAAAAATAATCATATTTATTGATGTCAAGATATCTGATTGTGTCTAAAAGATTGGAAAGTTGTTTTCTATTCTTATCAAATCTAATAAAAACTTTTCCGCTATTTTTAAATTGATCAAACTCTCTTGAAAATGTTGATGCGAATCCATAATCATTTGCACTTCCTTTAATGGAAACACTGATATCAAAATTTTGATAAGATTGATTTAAAAGACGATAAATTTGTCCAGATAAAAATATCGGACGTTTAAAAGAAGAAATCATTAACAAATAACGATAGTTTTTTTGAGTTAAGCTTTTTTGAACGGGCACAAAAAAGCTAATAGCGCAAATACAAACTAACAAAAAACAAAGGGATAATTTTAATGTGTTTTTTTTCATTTTTTAACCGATTTAATAATGAGGTGGGCGCGTTTCTTCAGAAAGAGGTTTAATATTTCCTTCTTTTAGTTGTTCGGATAGTATTTTCACTTGTTTAACTAATGAATCAATTATCTTATTCATGCGGATGCATTCATCATTTAGCTCATTAATAGTTTTTTCATGTTCGGTTAAAGTTATTTCTATTTGAATAAATTTTTCTTCTTGGGTATTCATTTTTATAAAACCTTTCTTTTTTTTATAGATGATAGTAACCATAATAAAGGAAATAATCAACTCTTTTTCTTAAAAAACATTTGACAAATAAGATTTTTTTTGATAGAATGAGCGCCGATCGGCTAAAAAGGCTACAGGCTGCCTTCAGGCCATTATTTAAAATATTTATTAGTAAAGGGAAATGAAAATGCCTAAATTGAAAACAAAAAGCGCTGTTAAAAAGCGTTTTTCCTTAACAGGAACAGGAAAAGTCAAAGGAACACAATCCTTTAAACGTCATAACTTACTTTGTAAAACTTCTAAAATGAAAAGAAAAGCAAGAGGCTGCACAATTATGAGTGAAGCTGCTACAAAAGTCATTAAGAAATTTTTGATCGGATAAGGAGGTTTACAAATGGCTAGAGTTAAACGCGGCACGACAGTTCGTGCAAAACATAACAAAATTTTAAAAATGGCAAAAGGTTACCGTGGACGTAACTCCAAGGTATACACTGTTGCAAAACAAAAAGTTGAAAAAGGCTTGCAATATGCCTACCGTGACCGTCGCAAGAAAAAAACAGAAATCCGTCAATTGTGGATTGTTCGTATCAATGCGGCTGTTCGTGCAAACGGCATGGTTTATTCCCGCTTTATGAATGGCTTGGCAAAAGCTGGTATTGCTTTAGATCGTAAAATGTTGGCTGATATTGCTTTGAATGATTCAAAAGCATTTGCTTCATTGGTTGAAAAAGCAAAAGCTGCTTTATAATTAAAGCTGTTTAAATATAAAAAAGCGCTTCATTTTGGAGCGCTTTTTTGTATTGATGTATATATTTTTTTATTTAGATGAAATAATGCTAAATATTCAAATTTTTTTTAGAATCTTT
>JAZOOQ010000040.1:0-29563 GCA_045655105.1 Alphaproteobacteria bacterium
TAAATCAATTTTATTGATAATAGGAACAATTTCATGATTTGCATCAAGAGCTTTATAAACATTTGCAAGCGTTTGCGCTTCCACGCCTTGAGAGGCATCAACAACTAATAATGAACCCTCACATGCGGCCAAAGAACGGCTAACTTCATACCCAAAGTCAACGTGTCCTGGAGTGTCTATAAGGTTTAAAATATAATCTTTTCCATCTTGAGCTTTGTAATTAAGGCGAACTGTTTGGGCCTTAATTGTAATTCCGCGTTCACGTTCAATGTCCATATTGTCAAGCAATTGCTCTTTCATTTCGCGATCTGAAACAGCGCCACATTTTTGGATAAGTCTATCTGCAAGGGTTGATTTGCCATGATCGATATGGGCAACGATTGAAAAATTTCTAATATGTGATAAATCTGTCATTTTTTGTTCCTTTTAATTTTGGCGTATCATACCAAAAAAAAATCAAAAAATCAAGTTTTTCAAAGAATTTAAAAAATAAAAAACGCCTATCAAAAAATGATAAACGTTTTAGGGTAAAAGTAACAAAAATTTAGTTGGTAAACAACCAAACCTTCCTCTTCAGTATAGTAAATAAAAATTTCTTGTCAAGGATTTGTTTTTTTTATTTTCTTGTGCAGGGTGATTATCCTTGTATTCTGGCATTTTTTGTTCTATAAAAAAACAAACAGGGAGATTTGATATGGTTATTTTTATTTTAGCTTTTATACTTGGATTAATTTTTATCTATAATAAAACCATCCATCTTAAAAATTTGATTCTTGAAGCCGAAAGTGGAGTTGATGTGCAATTGAAACGCCGGTATGATTTGGTGCCTAATCTTGTGAAAACGGTTTCAGCATATTGCGATCATGAAGCAAAAACATTTGAAGAAGTTGCGCGTCTTAGAACACAAACAATGAATCAAAAAACATTAAAAGAAAAAGAGAGTTTTGAAAATCAGTTTGAACATGGCTTATGCACTATTTTGGGGTTAAAAGAAAGCTATCCAAATTTAAAAGCAGATGCGGCATTTTTAAAAATACAAAAAGAATTATCGTTGATTGAAGATGACTTGCAACATGCGCGGCGTTATTATAATGGGGTGGTTAGAAAATTTAATTCCTTTATTAACTTATTTCCCGTTTGTTTATTAAAAAAATTATTCACGCTTACTGATAAACCTTTTTTTCAGTTAGATGGTGAGCATGAAAAATTAGTTCCAAATGTGAAGGATTTTTTATAATGATTAAAAAAGCGATCTTTCTTTTTGTTTTTTTGTTAAGTTTCTTTTGTTTTTCAACAGCAAAAGCTGAGGTGCAAAAAGAAGAAATTTTATCTTATCATATTTATGCTGAATTAAATCAAGATTCGTCTTTGCTTGTGCAAGAAACAATTAAAGTGAGGGCGCTAGGCAAAGATATTAAAAGGGGTATTTATAGGGATTTTCCGTTAAAACATGCTGGTGGGAAAACACCTGTTTCAATTATATCTGTAACAAGAGATGGGATGGATATTCCTTATAGCACTCAAATGCAAAATGGTCAAAAACGAGTTTATTTAGGGGATATGAATAAATATATTCCTTCAGGAGTATATGAATATAAAATAAAATATAAATATCAAAATATTATCAGATCCAATAATTGGAAAACAAAAGATGAGTTTTATTATAATTTAATTGGTAATGAATGGATGTTTGATATTTTAGAAGCTACGGCGGTTGTTCATTTGCCAAAAGAATTAAAATTGATTGAAACGCCAAAGGTTTTTGCCGGGAAATATGGATCAAAAAATCAAGTATCTTTTTCAGAACAGGATAATCAAATTTCTATACATTTGCCAAGCGGATTAAAAAAACAAGAAGCTTTGACGTTGCGAACAGTTTTTAATTCCGGTTTTTTTAAAATACCAGAATTTGGTTTGTTTCCTATTAAGAAATGGAATAATTTTTGTATGTTAATTGTTTTTATTTCATTTTTGTCGCTTGGTGTTTATGCTTATTTTTCATGGAAAAAATATGGAAAAGATGGGATGAAAAAGCCAACTTATCCAAGATTTGATATTCCAAAATTTAAAGAGTTGGGGGCATTGTATTTATTGTGGAATTTTCATGGTGTATGTGTAGATTCTGTTCAGTTAATAATGCCTCATTTAGCTTATCTTTCGCAAAAAGGGTTGCTTAAAATTAAAGTTGATAAAAATGCTGTTATTTTGGAAAAGAATGAAAAAATTATTCCTGAAAATGAAGATGAAAAGTTTTTTATTCAAACTGCAAAAAAAAGTTATTGTTTGAAAAAGTATAAATATAATTATTCATTTACAAAGTATGTTAAAGCATATGATAAATATGCTAGGAAAACAGTCAAAAAACTGGTTAAAAGGAATTCAAAAAAGATGCGGCTATTTGCAATTTGGATGTTTTTTAACTGTGTTGGATTTTTCTTGTTATACTTTAAAAGTATAGCGTCTTTGATAGAATCTATAGCGTTAAGTACTTCTATATTTGCATTCTCATTTATAATTTTAGAGTTGTTTGAACGAAAGCATAAATGGCGACAAAATATATGCGGCATGTGTTTTATTATGGGCTTTGGGGTTTTTTTTGTTGGTATTTTGGGTGGGCCATATTCGGATTTTTTTGGCCATCATGTTGTAACGATGGAAGAAATTTTTGGAAATATTTTTGATGTTAAAACGATTTTATTGACACTTTTATTTTCATGTATTGTTGCTTTTTATAAATACATTATTGTTCGCGTTTATGATAAAGGTTTAGGTTTGATAGAGCATTTAGAAGGGATAAAAATGTTTTTAAATGGTGTTGATGATTTAAAACACCAAACGCCTGAACAAGCAGAAATGGAAAAGTTGTTGCCTTATGCAATTTTATTGGGTATGCATAACAAATGGTGTGAAAGGATGGAAACATATTTTAACTTTACACCGCCTGAAAATGACGTATTTAGTAATGCTGTTGTTTTTTCAAGTCTTAATTCTTCTCTTCAATTATCAACTGAAAAACCATCAAGTAGCGGAGGATCTAGTGGGTTTTCAGGAGGTGGATGCTCCGGCGGAGGTGGCGGCGGAGGTGGTGGCGGGGGATTTTTGCCGCGCTGCCTAATTAGTTTTTTGTAATTAACTCTTTGAAGGCATAAATATTTAAATAAAAAAGCTTGAAAAGGTCTTTTTTCCTTAAATCTTTTTGTTAAAAATGAAAGATAATCGTTTACTTTTAAAAGTTTTTTTTCTATAATACCTTTAAATGACGTTTATTCATTCATTTTTAAGGAGAAAAATATGCGTAATATCGGCGATTTGATGAAAAAAGCTCAAATGGTTCAATCTCAAATGACAATCTTGCAACAAAAGATGGAAAAGCAAGAATTTGAAGGGGTTTCTGCTGGTGGTGCTGTTAAAGTAACAGTAACAGGAAAGCATATTCCGGTTAAGGTTTCAATTGATCCATCTGTTGTTGATCCGCAAGATACAGAAACATTGGAAGATTTGGTTTTAGTTGCTATGCGTTCCGCATATGAAAATGTTGATACAGCAATGGCAAGCGAAATGGAAAGAATTCAATCTTCTCTTGGATTGCCATCTGGTTTTAAAATGCCATTCTAAGGAAGAATAAATGGCGGCACCGGAACTTGAACAATTAATCGGTTTGCTTTCAAAACTGCCTGCTTTGGGACCAAGGTCTGCAAGACGGGCGGTTTTGTCATTGTTAAAGCAAAAAGAAAGTAAATTTGTTCCGCTTGTTGGTGCAATGCAAACGGTTCTTGAAAAGGTGGATGCTTGTCCTATTTGTGGGAATATGGATACTTTAAAGCCTTGCGCCATTTGTCAAGATGAAAAAAGAGATAAATCGGTTGTTTGTGTTGTTCAAGATGTGTCCGATCTTTGGGCGCTTGAACGGGCAGGGGTGTTTAAAGGAACATATCATGTTTTAGGTGGTGTTCTTTCAGCATTAGATGGCGTTGGTCCAGATGAATTGGCAATTGATTCGTTAATTCAAAAAGCAGCTTTAGGAACAATTAAAGAAGTTGTTTTAGCTCTTCCAGCAACAGTAGAAGGGCAAACAACAGTTCATTATTTATCTGATAAATTAAGTGAGTTTAATATAAGTGTTTCAATGCTTTCACGAGGTGTTCCTGTGGGTGGTGAATTAGATTATTTAGATGACGGCACTTTGCAACTTGCATTTAAGGCCAGGCGAAATGTGTAGGTGAAATATGGAAGAAATTAAAAAAGCAATTAATGGATTAGAACGAGCTTTGGTTTCTTTAGAGACGGCATTATTGCAAACAAAAAAAGATAAAGAACAATCAATTGCAAAAGTGGATGAGTTGAAAAAAGTTATCGAAACAACTTATGAACGTTTAGATAATGCATTAACAACATATCATCAAGATCAAGGGAGTGAATAATGGCTGTTGTTTCATTAAAAATCGGCGGTAGATATTATAAGTTTTCTTGCGCAGATGGGCAGGAAAGTTATATGGCTTCTTTGGCGGAAAGTTTAGATGCTCGTGCAGAAAAGTTGTTAAAATCTATTGGTTTTATGCAAGAAGGCCAGTTGTTGGCAATGTTGTGTTTATTATTGGCAGAAGAAAAAAGCCAAATTGAAAAAAATGCACACAGTGCAACTTATTTAGATAATCAAAAACAAGTTGTTGATTTGATTCAAAATTTAACATTGAAGATTAATTCTTTGACAGCAGGTTTGTCAGAAGAAACAAATAAAGAAGAATAACGAATGAAAATATTATTTTGCGGTGATGTTGTCGGTAAATCCGGCAGAAAATTGGTTTTATCTTATTTGCCAAAATTAAAAGAAAAATTCAAATTAGATTTTACCATTGTTAATGGTGAAAATGCAGCTCATGGATTTGGTATAACACCAAAAATATATAATGCCTTTTTGGAAGCTGGTGTTAATGTGATCACGCTTGGAAATCATTCTTTTGATAAAGCAGATATTTTCCCAATTTTGGAAACAGCTGATAATATTATTCGTCCGATGAATTATCCTGAAAACACCATTGGAAAAGGATTCACAATTATTCAATCTGCAAACGGGATAAAAGTTGCCGTTGTTCAATTGCTTGGAAATGTTTTTATGCGAACAAGCGAAAGCGCATTTGAATCAATTCAAAAGTGGTTGCAAACATATAAAAAAGGCAAAGATTATGATGTTTTAGTTGTTGATTTTCATGCGGAAGCAACAGCTGAAAAAGTTGCTTTGGGTCATTATTTAGATGGGCATGCTTCTCTTGTTGTTGGAACGCATACTCATATTCCAACGGCAGATGCTCATATTTTATCTTCAGGAACAGGATATATGTCTGATGTGGGAATGTGTGGGGATTATGATTCGGTTATTGGTATGAAAAAAGAATTGGCGTTTCCAAGATTTTTAACTGAAGCAAAAAGAAGCAGATTAGAACCAGCTGAAAAAAATGCAACATTTTGTGCTGTTGTTGTTGATGTTGATGAAAAAACAGGCTGTGCAAAAGAAATTTTTCCCCTTCGTTTAGGGCAAATACTTGAAAATACGCACGAAGTGTGATATAAAGATTAAACCATTTTTTATTATTATTTTAAAAGGAAAAAGTATGGCAGGACATTCACAGTTTAAAAATATTATGTATCGTAAAGGTGCGCAAGATAAGATGCGTGCAAAAGTTTTTTCAAAGCTAGCAAGAGAAATCACTGTTGCGGCAAAAACAGGTGGTGGTGATCCAGCATCTAACCCTCGTTTGCGTTTGGCAATTCAAACGGCTCGTTCTGAAAATATGCCAAAAGATAATATTGAACGCGCAATTTTAAAAGGAACTCAAGGAACAGATACCTCTAACTATGAAGAAGTTAGATATGAAGGTATGGGTCCTGGTAAAGTTTCTGTGATTGTTGAAGCGTTAACAGATAATCGCGCAAGAACAGCTCCAGTTTTACGTTCATTGTTTTCAAAAAGTGGTGGTGCTTTGGGTGAAACAGGTTCTGTGACATTTAATTTTGAACGTATTGGATATATTGAATATCCTGTTGCAGTTGGAACTCCAGATGCTATTTTTGAAGCAGCTTTAGATGCGGGTGCTGATGATGTTGTTTCAACAGATGAAACACATGAAATTACTTGTCAAGTTGATGACTTGGGCTCTGTTCGTGATGCTTTAGAAGCAAAGCTTGGAACACCAAATGTTGCAAGACGTGATTGGAAACCAATGGTTCAAAAAGAAATCACTGATTTAGAAACAGCTCAAAAATTAATGAAATTTTTAGATGTTTTAAATGAAGATGATGACGTTCAACGCGTAATCACAAACGCTGATATTTCAGAAGAAATTATGGCACAATTGGGGGAATAATCGATGGTCCGCATCTTGGGACTTGATCCAGGATTAAGACACACAGGTTGGGGAGTCATCGAAAAAGATGGCTCCCGTTTGCGTTTTATTGCAGCTGGTGTAATTAATCCGGATACAGAAAATCAGTTATGCAATAGATTGGGAGAGTTGCATACTGATTTAAAAAAAGTTATTGAAGCTTATCAACCAGATGAAGCTGCTGTGGAAGAAACATTTGTTAATAACAATCCAACTTCAACGCTTAAATTAGGGCAGGCTAGGGGTGTTGTTTTATTAACGCCTGCTTTGTTTAATATTCCTGTTGCAGAATATACACCGAATCAGATAAAAAAAATGGTTGTTGGTGTTGGTCATGCTGATAAAAAACAAGTGGATATGATGGTTCGAACACTATTAAAAAGTGTTCCAGAAAAAATTCCACCTGATGCATCAGATGCCTTAGCTATTTCTTTATGTCATAGTTTTATGCGGCCAATTAGTTTGAAAAAATAATGGGGATGAAATGAAGATTATTCAAAAATTTTCTACGCATTTTGATGAACGAAAAGCAAAAATTGACATGATTGTTTTTCATGCAACGGCAACACAAACGCTTGAAGAAACGCTTAAGATTTTTATTGAAAAAGAAGAAGGTGGGAGAGTGAGCTCTCATTATGTGATTGATCGTGATGGAACAATTTATCAAGTTATTCCAGAAGAAAAAAGAGCTTGGCATGCCGGTATTTCTTCTTGGAATGAAATTAAAGAAGATATTAACTCTCATTCTATTGGGATTGAATTTCAATGTCCTCCAAGTGGTGAAAAAACATTCATTGATTTTTCAAAAGAGCAAATTGAAGCAGGGCTTTTGCTTTGCGAAGATATTATGAAAAGATATAAAATTAAACCAGAAAATGTTGTCGGTCATTCAGATATTGCCCCTTTTCGCAAATTTGATCCAGGTATCACATTTCCATGGGAAATTTTTGTTCAAAAAGGTTTGGCGATAAATCCCGATCGTCGACCAGTTTTAGATGAAAATGGGAATAATTTATTAGTAAAGGAACAATATAAATGTTAGATGCATTATCGCACTTATCCACAGGTGTTATGTGGGGAATTTTTGGGTTTATTGTTTGCACTATTTTATTTTTAGATTTATTTGTTTTTCATAAAAAAACAGAAACACCAACAATGAAAGGAACTTTTAAGATTTGTCTTTCATATGTGGTGATTTCGCTGTTGTTTGGTCTTTTTGTTCTATATGAAAAAGGCATGGAAACGGGTATGCTTTTTTATACGGGCTATCTCGTTGAGTTTAGTTTGTCCATGGATAATATTTTTGTAATTTCGCTTATTTTTACTTCATTAAAAGTGCCAGCTATGTATCAACACCGCGTATTATTTTGGGGTGTTTTAGGGGCCGTTGTGATGCGTGCAGTGATGATTTTAATTGGCGCCCAATTAGTTAGCCAATTCCATTGGGTATTATATCTTTTTTCGGCCTTTTTAATTTATACAGGCGCAAAAATGCTTATTGAAACTATGAAGGATGAAAAAGAAGAAAATGAACCTGAAGCAGAAGGGAAAATGTTATCTTTTGTTAAGAAATATATTCCAATGACAAATAAAATTCATGAAGAGCATTTCTTTATTAAACAAGCTGGTAAATGGGTGGCAACACCGCTTTTCTTAGCACTTGTTATTATTGAAACAATGGATGTAATTTTTGCGATTGATAGCATTCCAGCAATCTTTTTAATTACGCAAGATGTTTTTGTTGTATACACAAGTAATATTTTTGCTATTTTGGGTTTGCGGTCTTTATACTTTTTGTTGGCTCAAGCTGTTTCCAGATTCGTCTATTTAAAACATGCTTTATCTTTTGTTTTAATCTTTATTGGGTCAAAAATCTTTTTGCCTTATATCGGTTTAAAAGTAACAACAAGTGTTTCTTTAATTGTTACTTTTGGTATTTTAATATTAGGTATTTTGATTTCACTTTACCAAACAAGAAAAACAACTATTAGCTCAAAGAATTGAGTTTGATACTTTTAAAAACGAATCCATAATTTCATTTTCGAACGGGTGGTGCTTATCTTTTAAGATAAACCGCCCGTTTGAACAAACATCTGAAATGCAACTTGAATCAGCACTGTAAACAAGATGTGATTTTAAAAAGGATTGAGGTTGAAGAAGTGTATTATTTAAATCCCAAAGGATGAAATCAGCAATGGCACCAACTTTAATTTCTCCAGCGTTTAATCCCAAGAATTTTGCAGCTTCTTTTTGGGATGCTTCTAAAATATAATCAACTTTTCCTGCTGTGATGTTTTTAGATTGTCCTTTGGCGGATAAGGCTGCTATTTTCATTTCGCTGAGCATACTTAACGAATTGTTTGATGAAGCCCCATCTGTTCCAAGTGAAATTTTAAGACCGTCTTCTTTATAAAGATTAAAAGGCATTTGACCTGAATTAAGTTTTAAGTTTGAGGTTGGGCAATGAGCAATTAAGCAACCCCTTTCCTTGATGATTTTTCTATCTTCTTCATTTAACCATACACAATGAGCAAGAATTGTTTTATTTGTTAAAAGACCAAGTTTATCTAAATATTTTGTTGGTGTAAGTCCTGTTTTTTCAATACAATCAGAAACTTCTTTTTGTGTTTCAGCTAAATGAATATGCAAGAAAGAATGGTGCTTTAAAGCCAATTCTTTTGAAAAACGTAAAAGTTCTTCAGAAACAGTATATACAGCATGACATGCAACAGTTTTTTTAATGAGTGGAGAACTTATTTTTCTTTCCATAAATTCACTCATGTTTTTTTTCTTTTCTGAAGTCATCTGTGGATTAAATAAATCAAATGCAACGCATGAAGAAAGCATTTTAACACCCATTTCATCCGCAGCTTTTTCAGTTTCAGATGCAAAAGGATACATGTCATTAAATAAAACTGTTCCTGATTTTATCATTTCTAAAATAGATAATCTAGAAGCTGCATAAACTTGTTCATTTGTTAATTTTTCCTCGCGAGGCCAAATATCTGTTTGAAGCCATTCAAACAAATCTTTATCTTCACCAATTCCTCTGAATAATGTCATTGGTGAATGTGTGTGCATGTTATAAAATGCAGGGGTGATTGCTTTGCCTTCACCGGAAATAATTTCGTCTGAAAGAGCCGTTGGAATATGATCAGAAATTTGTTCAAATTTGTTATTCTTGATAAGAATATCAACAAGTTTATTGTTTAACAAAACGTGTCTGATTAATATTGACATTTTAAAGCCCTTTCAGTAAGATATTTTCTGTCTTTTTATTCTACAGGATACTTAAAAAATGTCAAATTTAATTTTTTCTTTTGCATATGTCTTTTTAATTGGTTTTTTGCCTCTTTTTTATACTTTTTTTAAATCAATTAAACAAGCAGATTTGAAGAATAAACTTTTTTATAAGTTGTTTTTAAAAGATGTTGTTCGCACATTTCCAATTTGCTTTTTAGTGTTGACACCTCTTTTCCTTTTTCCATCTTGTTTAAAAGGATATCTACTTATTTTGCATTTTGTTTTTGTTCCCTTAATGTTGTTAGAAATTGGGCATATTTATTTTTTTAAAACAAGAATAGGATTAAATACGTTTTTTACGTTATTTGTTTCGAATATGAAAGAAACAAAAGAATTTTTAATGCAAAATATACCTGCTTTAATTTTTGTTTTGGCGGGTATTTGTTTAATTTGCCCCGTTTTTTTAATTATAAATTTACCAGAAATTTCTTTTAGTTTGAAACAACGTTTTTTAGGCTCTCTTATTTGTTTAATTTTAGGAATTCCATTTATTCGTAATCTTTTTAAAAAAGGTTTTAAGTTTAAAGATGGATATGTTTTAAATCCGTATAGTAATGTTATATACCATTTTTTATTATACAAAAAAACATATGGTGAATTGAAAGAAACTTTGGCTAAAAATAATGCTAAACCTTTTGAAAATATTGTTTCTGATGTTCAACAAGATATCCCAGAAACATATGTTGTGATTATCGGAGAATCTGCCAATCGAACACATTTATCTTTATATGGTTATCCGCGTCAAACAACGCCATTTTCTGATGCAAGAAAAGAAGATTTATTTATTTTTGAAAATGTTAAATCACCATTCGCACAAACAATGCCCGTTTTAGAGCGTGTGTTGACATTTGCAGAAGAAGGGAAGATGAATTTTTTAACAGAAAAGGGAACGATTGTTAATTATTTTAAACAAGCAGGTTTTAAAACATATTGGCTTTCAAATCAATATGCGTTATCAGATACTTTAGTAACGGCAATTTCTTCTCACGCTGATTGGGAAAAATCTTATAATTTTAGTGGGATGAAACGATTTGAAAAAACAGGTTTTGATGGCGATATGTTGCCAGATATTGAAAAAATTTTAAATGATAAATCTAATCATAAAAAAGTTATATTTGTGCATTTAATTGGATCTCATTCTGCTTATACAAATAGATATCCATCCGAATGGGGTTATTTTAAAGATAAAATGCCAAATAAAAATTTATCAGACCAAGGACACGAATTATTGAATGCTTATGATGATTCGATCAGATACACCGATTATATTGTTAATGAAATTATGAGTATGACTCAAAAGCAAGAAGAAGTTTCTTATTGTTTATATTTTAGTGATCATGGTGAAGATATATATGATACTTCTGAAACAAAAATTTTAGGACATTCTGAACTTGCAAATGAGCCAATGACAACAATTCCATTTATTTTATGGATTTCTGATAAGTATCGTAATATGAGAAAACAAATTGTTTATAATCTTTATCAAAATCAACAAAAATCATATAACACAGAACATGTGATTCATACAATTGTTCGTTTGGCGGGATTAGAAAATCAAGATATTGAAAAAGAAAAAAGTTTAGCTGATTAATTAATTTTTTTCATTTTCAAAATATGATTGAATCCAATTATATTGGCGCATGAAAAACAAAAGTTGAAGCATTTTTTTGCAACTTGAGAAGTTGGCTTTTTTATCTTTTGAGAATACTTTTTTATATTTTTGTAGAGTGAAAGAATTAAGGCCCGTTAACCATTCTTCTTTTGAATAGGAAAATTCTTTTGTTATAAAATCCAGATAGGTATACAGATATTTCTTCTTTGGATAAAAAAGAGGTTGTCGAGCCATTAAGCATAAAATAAAGCGCAATAAATCTTCGCTTGTATATCCATATCCCAAATCTTCTAAATCTAAAATAGCAACAAGTTGGTTGTTTTTGAATAGTAAGTTATTATGATGAAAATCACCATGGATGATACTTTTTCTGTTTTTTGAAATTTTTAAAGGTGAGTTGCCAATTTTAACAAGATTTTTTTTGCATTTGTTTAGCAAAAAAGAAGAGATTAAATTTTGTGTTGACTTCTTGATCATTGTTTCACAATTAAGAAGATATTCTTGCTGTATTTTAAAAAAATCATATGCAGGAACAAGAAGTTTTTCATTTGTAATTTTTATATTTTTAAGATTTTTATATGCTGAAATAACTTGCTTAATATGATCCATTGATATTTTTGTTGCAGCTAAAGAAGCTCCCTCAATATATTCCAAAATAAATCCATAACTATTTTGATATTTGAAAATATTTTTGTTGTTGAATGTAAGAATTTTTGCGATAGGAAGTTTATTTTGGTTGGATAAAAAAGAAATAATTTGAACAAGTCTTTCAACACCTGATTTTTTATATTTCCATGCTAATTTTACTAAGACTTTTTTATTTTGAAGAGTTGCTAAATAATTATAGGAAGAAGCACCTCTTTCGAACTGATAAAGAGAAATAATAGGTTCTTTAAAAATATTTTTTTCTAAAAAAGAGATTAAATCTTTTTTGCATGGAGCTGAATTTTCTTTTTTATTCATGCGATTTTTATACCACAAGTTTATAAAAAAAATCAAGAGAGTGTTTTTAGATTGTTTTTTTCTTTTATTTTAGATAAACTGCCATCATAAAATTTTATAGGAGACACTATGTTAGCAGAATTAGAAAAAGTTAGATTAGAATGTTTAAATTGTCAAAAATGTCCTTTATCAAAAACAAGAACGAATGTTGTTTTTTCTGATGGGAAACCAAATTCAAATATTGTTTTAATCGGTGAAGCTCCAGGAGCTAATGAAGATTTGCAAGGGAAACCATTTGTTGGACGTGCGGGCCAATTACTTGATAAAATTTTTGAATCTGTTGGTTTAAGTCGAGAAAAGGACATTTATATATGTAATACATTAAAGTGTCGCCCCCCAGAAAATAGAGATCCATTGCCAAGTGAAAAAGAAGCTTGTAGAAATTATTTGGATGCGCAATTAAACATTTTGAAGCCAAAAATTATCTTGCTTTGTGGTCGTGTTGCATTAACAAGCTTTTTGCCAAATGCATCAGCAATTTCAAAAGTGCGCGGAAAATGGTTTGATGGACCAAATGGTTCAAAAATGATGCCGATTTTTCACCCATCATATTTGCTTAGAAATCCAATTGCAAGACCTGGTTCGCCAAAAGCGCTTATGTGGGAGGATATCCAAGAAATTAAACGCCGATATGATGAAATTTTAAAAAATAATACTTAATAAAAGAACTGAATAAGTTTTTTAGCTAAAGATGGCCGTCCTTTTGTTAAGGCGAAAAGGATGCTTTTTTGAATTAAAGAAAGGCTAAGTCCTTTTAGTAATCCAAAATCTTTAAGATCTTCAATCAAAGTGATAATCTGTTGATTCATACAGATAAAAGATCCCTCAGGTGTGTGTGTTAAAATATGTTTCACAGCCAAGAATAAATCTTGTGAACATCTATGGTTTAAGAGGGTTTCAGTATATGCGTTAGTTCTGCCACCATCAACAAAATAGGCATATTCAAATGAAATACGTTCTTTTAAGTTCATAAGTGTTTCATAAGAGGCAACAGAAGGAATATGAGCTTCTTTTCTGTAAAAATAAAGTTGATGGCGAATATATACTAAAGATTGTGCCATAGAATAAAATTGTTCAATAAAAAAGTATGGAGCAAACTCACAAAGAGATGGATGAAATTTTAGATAGGAAAGAATAGTTTGAGAGAACATTTTGCCTTCAAGTATTTCATCAATATATGGCAAATTTTCTTGCCAAAATTCGGAAATTAGATTGTTGTTTTTCTTTTTGAGAGAGCTTTTTTCAAATGAAATTTTCTTTTCAAGGGCTTTTATTTTTTTTGTTCCAGAAAAGTAAAAAGGGTTTGCAGTAGCAATATCTGCATGGGAATAGCGTAAGGCATCCATATAAATATCTAAAGCTTGTGGGTGCAATAAATCAGAATCGTTTAAAAAGAGTGCATATTCGCCTTTCATCTGATAAAGCGCTTCATTATAGCAGTGCCATTTTGATGGAGAATTTATTTGTTTTAATATTCTAAATTTTTTATTTTTTTTTGAAAGCGTATTTAAAAAAGAATATTCTTTTTCAGCATCTGAGAGAACACATAAACATTCGAAATCTTGAAATGTTTGTTTTAATAAACTTTCAACACAGAGATTGGCAACCTGTTCTGGCGCAGTTAGATGAATGATAATACTTATTTTTGACACGTTAAATCTCCGGTTTTAAAATAATTTTTGAATTTGATGAATAATATTTTCAGCAGGATTGAAATTCCCTTTTGTGGGTTTAAAGTCTGATCCTGCAGGAAGGGCATATCCATTTTTAAAAAGGCTTTTGTGAAAACGTTTGTGTTTTTCGCTCATCATTAAATCTGGTGCAAAAATAAACACAGGAATATTTGT
This sequence comes from Alphaproteobacteria bacterium, assembly GCA_045655105.1. Lineage (GTDB taxonomy): Bacteria > Pseudomonadota > Alphaproteobacteria > CAAHEQ01 > UBA3637 > RGIG4140. The sequence continues at coordinate 14,145 of JAZOOQ010000040.1, forward strand.
TGCGCAGCATTCAGAACACATTGACATTGAATCACCTGTAACAAGAATCATATCTGCTGATGAAAGGAGCCCAAAATAGGGATTTTCAATTTTATCTCCAAATTGATAAAAGAAAGTTGTTTTTTTATCAAGATTTTTTTTGAGATAAGAAACAATTTCTTTTGGTGTTCGTCTTGATGTTGTAACTAAAACACTTTTAGGTTTAAGTTTGTTAACATTTTTAAGTAAATCTTGAGCCATTTCCAGTGTAAAGGGGTTATTTTTTGTTGCTCCACCAACAATTAATGAAAGTCGTGGTGAAGGATATTTTTCAAATTGAGATGCCCATTTTTCTTTTTCTTGTTTTAATCGTTCAGGGGTTATTCTATGAGGTGTTCCTGTTGAGATTAAAACATTTTTTGAATATCCACTGTATAAGTCATGTTCAGGTAAAATAACTAAATCAGCTTGTTTAAAATAAGCTTTACCAGGATTCATTAATTGAATGATTTTAGTTTTTCCTTTTGATTTTTTTTTAATCCATAAAGCAGCGGGATATGATCTTCTTCCAGCACTTAAAACAAGGTCTGGATATGGTGATGTTTCTAAATTTTTTTTGCTTTCACTTGTTAATCCAATCAGGCTTTTCCCTCTTAAAAAATTTGGTAATTTAATCCATGAATTGTAACGAATTTCTTTTCGCTCAAAAGGGAAGGAAAGGCGTTCTGCAATGCCTAAAAGTTGATTAACGTTTCCAGTTCTATCGTCAGCAAGTATCCAAACGGTTTTTGTCATTTTGGCTCCTTAATTTAAGTGATACAACTGTTTTAAAGCAGGGTCATATCCTTTTTGGTGGTCTGCTTTTTCAAGAGTGATAATTGAACTTTTGTCTTTTACAAAATTTTCTGTTAAATGATTTGGAACAACTCTATCTTTTTTTCCAATAAAATGTGTTTGAGGAATTTGATTAAAAATTTCTTCATAATTTTTAAGATTTAATGATTTATCTAAAGGAGAGTCATTATGATAAGCTGTCCATGCTTCTTGATCTAATACGCCAGCAATTGTGATGATTCGATTGATCATTTGTGGATGTCTAACCCCAATAAGACCAGCGATTTGTGCTCCTCCAGAATAGCCAATTAAAACAATTTCTTTCGTTTGGCTTTTTTTAGAAAGTTGAAGTACTGATTGTTCCATCGAATTAACGATTTGAGGAGAAAAACGACCACAGGTCCAATCATCTTGGGTGCATGTATTTGTTTGAAGATATTGGCAAGGTCTTCCTAAATAAGCAACATTTGGATTTGGATCATTTGCTGCTATTTCTCTTAAAAATGTTGATTTGGGTGTTGGATTTGTTGTTGGTCTATTATAGGCATCAAAAGAGTGCCCATCACCTTCGATATAGATGCGAATAGGGTTGCCTGGTTTTGATATACGATACCATGAGGCTAAAACATAAGGCGGCGCCATAACAGTTTGAAATTGAAATTCTGTTAAGGGATTTTTATGTGCACAACCAGTTGCTAAAATAAGAAAAGCAAGTATAAAAGAGTTTTTTATTTTTTTTAAAAACATGTTTGGCCTTAATTTTGATTAATCTAAAGATAAGTGTATCAAATTTATCGTCTATTGACAAGTATAAAAGAAGGAATTAATTTATTTGTGATGATAATATTTAAAATTAGGAAAGGAGGGGATTTTCATGCCAGGTTGTGGATGCGGAACAAAGAAAAAATAATTTATTTTCTTTAAAAGAAAAGCGCCTTTATGAGGCGCTTTTCATTAACTTAAATATAATCTTCAAGAGATGTTTTAATATCTGATATCTCCCTGATTAACGTATCTGTTGCAAGATTGTTTTTTTCTTTTTCAAAAATAGAAGAATCAGAAGATTTATCAGTATTTTTAAGCCGTTTTTGAACGCCCTTAATCGTGTATCCTTCTTTATAGAGGTAATCACGAATTCTTGCTAGTAATACAACGTCTTGAGCTTGATAATAACGTCGACCCATTCTCTTCATTGGTTTGATTTGGTGAAATTGGGTTTCCCAAAAACGAAGAACTGTGGCAGGAACTTGTAAAAGTTCGGCAACTTCAGTAATGGTTCGATAGGCGTTTTCGGCCTTAAGCATAAATCACTCCTGTTATTTTAAAGTGTTTTTCAAAGTGTTTGATGCTTTGAAAGAAACAACCGTGCGAGGAGAAATAGCGTGTTTGACACCTGTTTTTGGATTACGGCCGATTCTTTCTTTTTTTGCATGTGGAATAAATGATGCAAATTTTGAAATTTTAACAGTTTCGCCTTTTGCTAATGCTTCAATAATGTCTTGCAAAATTTGTTCAATTAATTTGAATGATTCGGCATGGGAAAAACCAAGTTCCCTATAAATAGCATCTGCAATATCTGCACGTGTAATCGTTTTTTGTGTCATATTATTTTCCTTTTTATTTAAAATTTTCTGTTGTTAGAATGTCATAAATTTCAAATATAATCAACTACTTTTTTAATTTATAACAAAAAAATTAAAGACGAATTAAAGCACCAGCCCATGTGAACCCAGCGCCCATAGCATCTAGTAAAACTAGATCGCCTTTTTTGATTTTTTGGGATTTAATCCCATTGTATAAAGCAAGTGGAATTGATGCAGCAGAGGTGTTACCTTGTTCTGGTAATGTTACAATAACTTTTTCCATTGGGATATCTAATTTTTTTGCCGTTCCTTCAATAATTCTTAAATTAGCTTGATGGGGAACCAAATAATCAACGTCAGAAAGTTGGATATTGGAAGCATCAATTAATTCTTGAGCAACATTTGAAAGGTTTGTAACAGCATGTCTAAATACTTCTCTGCCTTCCATGTGAACAAAACCAGCATTTTGTGTTCTTGAAACACCGCCAGTTGTTGTTAATAATTCTCTTAATCTGCCATCTGAGTGTAAAATAATATTAAGAATACCTCTATCTTTATTTTGATCGGTTTCTTCTTCGCCTTTTACGATAACAGCGCCAGCTCCATCACCGAAAAGAACGCAGGTATTTCTATCTTTCCAGTCAACAATTCTTGAAAGGGTTTCTGCCCCAATAACAAGAGCTGTTTTAACTGATTTTGTTTTAATGAATTTATCAGCAACACTTAAAGCATACATAAAGCCAGAGCATGCTGCTTGAACGTCAAATGCAAAGGCGTTAATGGCGCCAACTTCTGCCTGAACACGCATAGCTGTTGCTGGTGTTGTATCATCAGGTGTTGTTGTTGCTAAAATAATAAGGTCAATTTCTTCACCAGAAATTCCCGCATCTTTAAGGGCTTCTTTTGCAGCCAAAATAGCTAATGATGATGTTGTTTGTTCATCAGCAGCAATATGACGAGATTGAATGCCTGTTCTTTCACGGATCCATTCATCGCTGGTTTCAACCATTTTTTCCAAATCAAAGTTTGTTAAAATTTTTTCAGGAAGGTATCCTCCGACACCAGTGATGATAGATTTAATCATTTTGTAACCCTTTTTTTATTCAATAACTTCGTCTGGGATATCTACATCAATTGTATGACGCAGTTCATCCTTAATTTTGTTGCACAAATCATTTTTAGCCATTCGGATTGCAGATTCAATTGCGCATGCAAAAGCATAAGCATCTGCACCACCATGACTTTTAACTGATATGCCCTTCAATCCCAAAAACATGGCGCCATTATAATTTCTTGGATCCATCTTTTTCTTCATTTTTAAAAGAGCGGGTGTTGCTAACACAAAGCCAATTTTTGATATAATTGATTGACGGATTGTTTGTTTTAAAACATTTGAAATAAATTTTGCCGTTCCTTCAATTGTTTTAAGAGCAACATTTCCTGAGAACCCATCAGATACAATTACATCCGCTTTGCCAGCACAAATATCATTTCCTTCAACAAATCCGATAAAGTTAATTTTGCCATCTAATGATTTGAGTGTTGTGGCGGCTTCTCTAATTTCATCACGCCCTTTTGTTTCTTCAGAACCGATATTAAGCAAGCCAACACTTGGATGCTCAGTTTTGTATAAAACACGGTGAAGAACATGCCCCATAATGGCAAATTCAACAAGATTTTGAGAATTGCATTCAGCGTTTGCCCCTAAATCAAGGGCAACAAGAGGATTTTTGCTTGTTGGTAAAATAGCCGCGATTGCTGGTCTATCAATACCAGATAACGTTCCAAGACAAATTTTGCTCATTGCCATCAATGCACCTGTGTTACCAGCTGAAACAATGGCTTTTGAGTAGCCATTTCTAACAGACATGATTGCCTTCCACATACTGCTTTCACGACCACTTCGAATCGCAACAGATGGCTTGGCATCACCACTGATAACATCAGTTGTATGATGAATTTTATATCTTGTATCCGGAATATGATACTCGTCTGCTAAACTTTTTATTTTTGCTTCATCGCCAAATAAAAAGAAAAACGTATCCGAATCTTTTTTGATAACCCGGCTAACGCCCTCGATCACTGATTGGGGAGCATTGTCGCCCCCCATTGCATCAATTGATATGACTAATGTTTCACTCAACAGTCAAATTCCTTATTTTGCTTCAGATGATTCCTTTACAATAATATCTTTTTTATTGTAATGACCGCATGATTCACAAACGTGGTGTGGACGAACCAATTCACCGCACTTTGGGCATTCAATGCAAGCATTTGTGCCTAAAGCCAAATGTGAACGACGCATGTTCTTTTTGGATTTAGATGTTTTTTTCTTAGGTACTGCCATTTTAATCTCTCTTCTTCATTTTAATGTATTAAACACCAACCATTGATGTTTTTTGCTTATAATAGGTCTTATCTTATACATAAAAATTATTTAATTTGCAAGTATTTTTTTATAATTCTTGAAAAATTTACATAGATTTTAATATGTTGTTTTGTTTTTTAGTTCCCAAAAAGTTGTTTTTGCATTTTTAAAATGTTTGAAGGAAGAGGGGTTGTGGCCTCAGGTTTAAACAATTCTTGGAAGTTAAAAGTTTTATCTGCTCTATAAAAAGAACGTTCTGTTTCATTCTTTTCGCGTCCTTCAAAGTTAATGTAAGCATCTAAAACATTTTTTTCTTTGCTGTTTAAAACAATGGTTCCACTGCGAACAGAATATTCATTTCCTTTTGTAAAGAAGTTTTTCTTTAATTCCTCATTACTCCCATTATAAAGAAGCGTTGTATTAATTAATCTTGCTTCAGCATTATTAATTTTTGTGTTTGTTGGTGTAGCTTCAATTGGAATATAAATGCTTCCTGTTCCTTCTAATGTTAAATCTGGAACATTTAAATAAGGATTGATATCTTTCCAATCAAAAGAACCATTTCTAAAATAAAGTAAAGAGCTATAAGATTTATAAGGGATTGTTGTATGATCTGCTGTTAAAGGGATTCCAGCAAATGATCCAGTTAAAGAGAAAATGCGTAGTAATTGATTTTCGAATTTAACAGAAGCTCGAACATTTTGTAAAGGAATGGCTGCTTCAATTTCATCAATAGCCAAATTTTGGGTTGCTTGAGAAATAAATGGAGCTAAAGATTGAAGAGTTAACACAGTGTTTAAATTCTTAATCTTTGTTTCACCTTTTGAAAAGTTTATGTTTTTAAGAGAAAGATACATTGGTCCTGAAATTTGACGTTCATTTTTCCAATCAATATTTCCATATAAAGATATTTTACCTGTTAAATCCGTTAACCTATCGGGGAATAAATCTGAAACTTCTGAAATATTCTTAATATGTGCCAAATTAACTGGGGGCATGTAAATAGTTCCGGAAAAATGACCAGAGTTCAAATTGATTGTTCCATTAAAGATGGTTTCAATTTGTCCATCCGCAAAAATAGCTTTAGCTTTTGTATCGCCATTTTCAGATTGAATATCTAGAGCAAAAGGTTGCTTAATAACGTTATTTTCAAATAGTTTGATATAATCAGTACTTAAAGAAAACTGATTTGCAGTGTTATAAATATCTTTTACATAAACGGCAGCATTCTTGATTTCATGAGATTTATTTTTGAAGTTTAAGTTTCTACCAGAAAAAGAAGCTGGTTGATCTGGTTTTGAGATATCGGTTGCAATGATGAATTCTTTACTTGTTAATTCAATGGGAGTGTTTGTGATGGATTTTTTTCCTTTAAACTCTAAATTTTCTCCTTTAATATTCATATTAAGAAAACTATTTGCTATTTTCATTGTGTTTTGTTGTGGTAACAATGTGAAAAGCAAAGGGCTGGTATTTGAATAAGAGTTAACACCATCTTTATAAGATATTTCTTTGATTCGAATAGAGGATGGTTGAGCTACATTAATTTGACAAATTCGTTTTTGGCAATTTAAATCACCATTAATTGTTGTTTTAAGACTATTTAATTCGAATGATGGATGTGTTAATGTTTCAATGTCAATTGAAAAGGGTTTCTTTGTTGCAAAAGAAGAAAAAGATGTTATTTCCAATCCTTTAAAATTAAATGATATATCGGCGTCAATTTGTGTTTTATCATCTTGAGTATGTGACTTTGTATAAGTTGTTACGCCTTCAAAGAGACGACCATTTTTCTTTAAATCGATAAAAAGAGTTTTTTTAGAAGAGCCCAATGAAAAATTTGTTTCAATATTTAATTCAGTTGGTGAAAGCTCTTTCGTTTTTAATGTGATAGATCCCGAAACGTTTTCTGGTTTTTTGCTTAAAATATCAGTGCTTCCACGCAAGTTTTTAATAGACCAAATGAAATCTTCTCCATTTTTTGAAATGGTTAAGTGAGCCATCAAGTTTGTGTTTTCATCTTTAATACGCAAAGGAATATCCATGCGATTATTGTTTTGTAATGTTGCATCCATTGAAAAATTGATAGGGATTTTATAATTTTCACCTTCAAATTCAAGAACACCGCTCTTAATAACAACGGTTTGGATATTAATTCTTGATCTTTCACTTAAATTTAAAATAAGTGAAAGTAATGGACTAAGATTCACAGAGTTTTGAGATTCTTTGATTTTTACAACAACATTTTCAAGCTCAACACGTTCAACTTTTTTTCTTAAAAAATCACCAAATGTTGAATAAAGGTTTACATATGAAACGCGATATGTTTTTTCGGCGTCTTCAAGCCCGGCAATTTGAATGTGTGATAAAGAATTGTCAACAACCCTAAGAGATTCAACCGAAATTTCATTTCTTTTTAAATGATTTGAAACAATTGTTGGAAAGTGAATTTTAGAGTAGTGGATAGTGCTGATCATGGTAATTCCGCCCGCATAAATCAGCGAAAGGAAAAACGCCCATAAATAGGAACAAATTCTGAAAAAATCTTTATGATTTCTTTTAAGTGAATCAATAAAAAGAGTTGTTCGCATAACAAAAACAATTGAAAAGGAAGATAATGATTTATGAACAACCTTTTTCTTCTTTTTCTTCGCAAGGTCTTTTTGTATATCGGCTGAAGCGATTTGTTGAAGTAATTCCCCTTCGCTGTTTATCCCATATGCAGGCCTAGCAGTTTGTTTTGTTTCTGTTTGATTTTGTTCCCTATCTTCTGCCATGATTTTAACCCCGATTTTAAGACAAAATTCTTTCCCCTTATATTTAAAAATATCATAACTATTTTTTTATAAGTCGTCAAGCATTTGATTAAATTCTTTTTCAGTTAAAATAGTTATTCCTAATTTTTGGGCAGTTGTGAGTTTAGAACCAGCTGATTCTCCTGCTATAACAAAATTTGTTTTTGATGATACAGAGGAAACAACTTTTGCCCCAACGGCCAAGGCTTTTGCTTTGGCTTCAGCTCTTGTCATGGTTTCTAAAGTTCCTGTGAAAATAATGGCTTTGTCTGTAAATGGTGTTGTTTTTTGTTGAGGTGGAACAAAGTCTAAAACAGTGATTTTTTCGGTTAATTTTTCTAGTAAATTTTGATTATGTTCTTCCTTAAAAAAGTCAATAATAAATGCAGCCATAACAGGACCAATGCCTTCAATATGTGTTAAAATTTCAAACGCATTTTCACTTGTCATTGTTGCATAAAAATTTTTCCATGAAATAAAGTTTTTGGCTAGTAATCTTGCTGTTGCGGTACCAGTTTCTCGAATGCCAAGAGCATAAACGAATCGTTCAAGAGCAACCCCTTTTTGTTTTTCTTTTATAGCAGAGAAAAGGTTTTCAGCGGATTTTGTTCCCCATCCATCTCTTGTCATTAATAAAAGAGCATAATTTTCTTCCAAATAAAATAAATCAAGTGCATTTTTAACCCATCCAAGCTCAAAAAACATTTCAATATTTTTTTCGCCCAATCCTTCAATATCTAAGGCATCTTTTGAAACAAAATGTTTTAATGCTTCCATTTGTTGAGCAGGGCAAACAAGTTCTCCTGTGCAATAAATAACGGCATCATCCCCTTCTTTTTTTGCGATACTTCCACAAATTGGGCAAACATTTGGAAATTCGTATTGTTTTGAATTTTCGTCTCTTTTATCAGATAAAACGCGAACAATTTGAGGAATAACATCGCCCGCTCGTTGAATGATAACTGTATCCCCGATTCTGATATCTTTTCTTTCTATTTCATCTTTATTATGCAAGGTTGCGTGTTTAACAATAACGCCACCAACATTCACAGGTTCTAAATCAGCAACAGGCGTTAAAGCACCTGTTCTTCCAACTTGAATGCGGATATCTAATAATTTTGTTGTGGCTTGTTCTGCTGGGAATTTATGTGCAATTGCCCATCTAGGTGATCTTGCAATAAATCCTAATCTTCTTTGAAGTTCTAAATCATTTACTTTATAAACAACACCATCAATATCATAGTCAAGAGAGCTTCTTTTTTCTCCAATTGATTTAAAGAAAGAAATCATTTCTTCGGTGGTTTTGCAAACTTTTATTTCTGGATTGACAGGGAATCCCCATTTTTTGAGTGTTTGCAAATATTCGTAATGAGTTTTAAATTGATTTGAAGAATTTTCACCACAAGCATAAGCAAATAAGCTTAATTTTCTGTTTGCAGTAACAGATGAATCTAATTGCCTAAGAGATCCTGCTGCAGCATTTCTTGGATTTGCGAAAATTTTTTGCTTTTTTTCTTCTTGAATTTTATTCAGTTCAAAAAAATCTTTTTTTGACATATAAACTTCGCCTCGAATGTCAATAAGTTCAGGGGTTGGATTATCAAACAAAGAATCTCCTCGATTAAGGGAAATAGGTAACTGTTTAATTGTTTTTAAATTGGCAGTTATATCTTCACCTGTTGAGCCATCTCCTCTGGTGGCGCCTGAAAATAACACACCATTTTTATAAACGGCAGAAAAAGAAAGGCCATCAATCTTTGGTTCGGCAACAAATTCTAATGGTTCATTTTCACTCATTCCTAAAAAACGTTTAATTTTATCCACAAAAGAATAAACAGCATCTTCAGTAAAGATATCCCCAAGAGAAAGCATGGGCACTGTATGTGTGATTTTTTTAAAATCATCAGATATTTTTGATCCAACTCTAAATGAAGGGCTATCTGCTCTAATTAAATCAGGAAATAAAGCTTCAATATCGGCATTTCTGTGCTTTAATGCATCATATTCAGCATCTGTTAAAAGGGGGGCGTCATCTCGGTGATATGCAATATCAAGTTCGCCAATTTTTTTTGCTAAATAAGCCAATTCTTCTTGGGCTTCCTCTTTTGTTAATTCAGAAACGTTTTTTTGCATTATTCCCCCATCGGTATTTTATTTAAAGCAATGTTTTTTGTTTAAAAAGTAATTCTTTTGCCATCTCAAGGCCTGTTTGAGTGATTTTATCTCCAGAAAGCATTCGAGCAATTTCTTTTAATCGTTCTTCGCTGGTTAATTTTTGAACTGATGTGATAATTTTTCCTTCTTTTTCGGATTTGGAAACAGTCCAATGCTGTATGCCATAAGAAGCAACTTGTGGTGCATGAGTGACTGCAAGAACTTGGCAATCACAAGCTAATTTGTTTAATCTTGAACCAATAGCATCAGCTGTTGATCCGCCAACTCCGCTATCAATTTCATCAAAAACAATTGTAGGCAATGCACTTTGTTTTGCCAAATTAACCTTAAGGGCTAACATAAAACGAGATAATTCCCCTCCAGAAGCAATTTTATGTAAAGGAGCTAAAGGCGTTCCTGTGTTAGTTGAAACAGTAAATGAAACAATATCTAAACCGGTTTCTGATGCTTCTTCTAAACCTTTAGTTTCCACGATTGTTTTAAAAATCGCTTTTTCAAGTTTCAGTGAAGGTAATTCTGTTTTAACTTTTTCATCTAGCTGAGCTGCAGCTTTTTTTCTTTTCTCTGATAATTTTTCTGCTTGATCAATGAATAATTTAAAAAGTTTTTTTTCTTGAGATTCAAGTTGTTTTAATGTGTCATCAGCATTATCAATGGCTATGAGTTCTTGTTTTAATCTTTGAATAAGATTTGGCAAATCATCTATGCTTGTTTGATGGCGTCTTGCTGCTGCTCTTAAAGAAAATAACCTATCATCAATGATTGGGAGTTCACTAGTATCGCCAAAATTTTCGGTAATTTGTTCAAGTTTATATTCTGCTTCAGAAAGAAGGTTTTGTGCTTGATCTAAAATATCAATAATTTCTGTGAATGATTTTTCATCATATTGACTTGCTTTTTCAAGATGTCTTGTTGCAAGTGATAACTGTCGTTCAACACCATTTTGCTCATCTAATAAAAGTTGATAAGCAGCGCCAGTGGAGGATAGAATTTTTTCACTGTTCATTAAGTTTGTTCTTTTTTGAACAAGAGATTCTTCTTCTCCTTCTAATGGATTTAATTTTTCTAAATCTTCAAGAGATTGTTCAAGATATTCTTTTTGTTTGGTTGCATTTTCTAATTTTTCTCTGGCTTCAATAGTTTTTTTGAGCGCTTGTTGATATTGGTGCCACAAATCTTTTGTTTTTGATGTTTCATTGGTTAATTTTCCAAAAGTATCTAACACAAATAAATGCGTTGAAGGATTAAGCAAACTATGTGTTGAAAATTGACCATGAATTTCAACTAGATTTTCACCAATTGCTTTTAAAAAGGAAACGCTCACATTTTGATCATTAATAAAAGATTTGCTTTTGCCATCTTTTGTAACAACGCGCCTGATTAAAATGTTTCCATCTTCGCATTCAATGCCTTGTTCTGATAAGAAAGAAATAACTTCAGGTGAAACAGCTGAAAACTCAGCAGCAACAGAAAGTTGGTTTTCGCCATATCTTACCAATGAAGAATCGGCTCGCGCTCCTAAAAGAAGCGACAATGAATCCAGCAAAATTGATTTACCCGCGCCGGTTTCCCCTGTAAAAACCCCTAAACCTTTTTCAAAAGTTAAATCAAGTTTGTCAATTAAAACAACATTACGAATTGACAAAGAATCAATCATCTATTTCTCTTTTTTATATTTTTGAATTAAGGTTTTTGTTTTTTGTGTCCACACGCTTTGTGGATAATAATAATTTAAAATAGAAAGCATTTGATTCGCTTGATTAATCATGCCAAGTGCAACATAACAACTTGCTAAGCGATAAAGTGCTTCTGAAGACTGGTTAGCGTTTGGATAATCAAGTAAAACGGATTGAAAACGATTAAGTGCTGGAACAAATTCTTTATTTTTTTGATAATATCTGCCAACAGACATTTCTTTTCCAGCCAAGTGTGAATAAATTTCTTTTAACTTTTCATTCACATCTGCAACATAAATGGAATTTGGGAAACGGTAAAGCAATTCTTTAAATGTTTCAAGAGCATCTTCTGTCATTTTTTGTTCACGGCTAACATCAGACATTTGTTCAAAATAACAAAGGCCTTTTAAGTAATAAGCATATGCAATGTTTCTATTGCCAGGATGTAATTGAATAAAACGATCAAGTGCTAAAATTGCATCATCATACTTATCGGCATTATAAAAAGAATAAGCAGCCATAATTTGAGCACGCGGAGCCCAAACAGAGTAGGGATGTTGACGTTCCACTTCATCAAAATATTTGGCGGCTTCTTCATAATTTTTATCTTTAAAATATGTATGAGCTTCAGTGTAAAGATATTCAACGGGTGTATCTGGAATTGAATTATCGCCAGCTGCACATCCTGTTAATAATAATCCGAACAAAGAAAAACAAAGTCCAACTTTAAATTTTTTCATGATTATATCCTTTTGATTTTTTGTTTTCTCAATGCTAACAAAAATTCTTTTAGATTTCAACTTTTTTATTGCTATAATCGAAAAAACATAGGGATATATGTTTTTAATATTTTAACCAAAAATGTTTTGACTTTTTTGAGTGAGCTGTTATCATATTCTTATGTTTCATAAACTTAGGAGAGATAAATAATGGAAAAATATCCAACAAAAAATCAAAAAGTTATTGACTGGGTAAATTCAATTGCAAAAATAACAAAGCCAGATGCCATTTACTGGTGCGATGGAACGGAAAAAGAAAATAAAAATATTTGTTCATTGCTTGTTCAAAATGGAACTTTTATTCCTCTTAATCCTAAAAAACGCCCCAATAGTTTTTTAGCTCGTTCAAATCCAAAAGATGTGGCTCGTGTTGAAAAAAGAACTTTTATTTGTTCTGAAAAAGAAATTGATGCAGGTCCAACAAATAATTGGGCACACCCTAAAAAAATGAAAAAGAAATTGGGCAAATTGATGAAGGGTTGCATGCAAGGAAGAACAATGTATGTTATTCCATTTTCAATGGGACCATTGGGTTCTGATATTGCAAAAATTGGTGTTGAAATTACAGATTCCCCATATGTTGTTGCAAATATGCGTATTATGACACGAATGGGTAAAAAGGTTTGGACCGTTTTAAAAGATGGAGATTTTGTTAAATGTTTCCATTCGGTTGGATCTCCATTGAAAAAAGGAGAAAAAGATGTTGCTTGGCCATGTAATCCAGAAGAAACATATATCACTCATTTCCCAGAAACAAATGAAATTATTTCTTATGGATCAGGTTATGGTGGTAATGCTTTGTTGGGCAAAAAATGTTTGGCATTAAGAATTGCTTCTTCTATGGCAAGAAAAGATGGATGGTTAGCAGAACACATGTTAATTGTTGGACTTAAAAACAAAAAACTAGGCCTTTCTTCTTATGTGGGAGCTGCATTTCCAAGTGCTTGTGGTAAAACGAATATGGCAATGTTGATTCCGCCAAAATCAATGTCTGATTGGGAAGTTTCAACTGTTGGTGATGATATTGCATGGATTAAACCAGATAAAAATGGTGTTTTAAGGGCAATTAACCCAGAAGCTGGATTTTTTGGAGTTGCGCCAGGAACATCTGCAAAAACAAATAAAAATGCAATTGAATCATGCCGAGCAAATACGATTTTCACAAATGTTGCTTTAACAGATGATGGTGATGTTTGGTGGGAAGGATTAACAGATAAAATCCCAGCTCATTTAATTGATTGGCAAGGAAACGATTGGACGCCTGATTGTGGAAGACCTGCTGCTCATCCGAATTCTCGTTTTACGGCGCCAGCAGCTCAATGCCCTTCAATAGATGATGCATGGGAAGATCCAAAAGGGGTTGAAATTGATGCGTTTATTTTTGGTGGGCGTTTGGCAACAAATACGCCTCTTGTGTATCAATCATATAATTGGCAACATGGTGTTTATCTTGCTAGCACAATGGGATCTGAGAAAACTGCTGCATCAGAAGGAAAAACTGGTGAAATTCGCAGAGATCCAATGGCTATGTTGCCATTTTGTGGATATAATATGGGTGATTATTGGGCTCATTGGTTGTCTATGGGACAAAAAATTTCAAAAAAACCTCTTATTTTCCGTGTAAACTGGTTTAGAAAAGATGCTGAAGGAAAATTCATTTGGCCAGGATTTGGGGAAAACATGCGTGTTCTTGAATGGATTTTAAAACGCGTTAATGGATCAGCGGCAGCAACTGAAACGGTTTTGGGATATTCTCCAACCTATAATGATTTGAACTGGAAAGGTCTTTCTATGACACAAGAAAGATTTGAAGAATTAATGTTCGTGGATAAAAAAATGGCTTTATCTGATGTTCAAGCACAACGTGATTATTTTAAAACCTTTAAAAAACAAAAACGATTGCCAAAAGAATTCGAAGCAGAGCTAACGCTTCTTGAGTGTCGTTTAAAATAAATGAAATAGTGAAAAAAGAGCTCGATTTTATCGGGCTCTTTTTGTGTTTTGATAATAAGTGCCTTATTATAAGTAATAACCTTGTTGTTTTGCTCTTTACAAAAGCATACTTTTGCTATATGATATCTTTTTAAGAAACAAAAGAGGAACAAAATGAAAGAAGAAACTCCACAATTGATAAAAATGGCAATTTGTTATGATTTTGACGGAACTTTAGCTCCTGGAAATATGCAAGAATATGGGTTTATTGAAAAGCTTGGGATGACGCCAGAAGAGTTTTGGAAAAAGAGTAATACATTGGCTAAAACAAAAAAAGTGGATAACATTTTAGCATATATGTATCAAATGAAAAAGGAATCATTAAAGCGAGCCATTCCTTTTACAAAGCAAGATTTAACGGATTATGCTGCCAAGGTTGAGCTTTTTGATGGTGTTGAAACTTGGTTTGAACGCATTAATGAGTATGCGCTTAAACATGGGGTCATGTTAGAACATTATATTATATCTTCTGGATTAAAAGAAATGGTGGAGGGAACAAAAATTGCACCATTTTTTAAAGAAATTTTTGCTTCATCTTTTATGTATGATGATAACAATTATGCAATTTGGCCAGCACTTGTTGTGAATTACACAAATAAAACGCAATTTTTATATCGAATTAATAAAGGGTGTTTAGATGTGAGTGATGACGCGCATTTAAATGCTCATATGGATGATAAAGATAAACCAATTCCATTTTCAAATATTATTTATATTGGTGATGGGGATACAGATGTTCCTTCTATGAAAACGGTGAAACGCGAAGGTGGGCATACGATTGCAGTTTATCAAAAAAAGAATAAGAAAAAAATGAAAAGTTTATTGGGTTCAGAGCGCGCTGATATTATTGCACCAGCAGATTATTCATCTAATCAATCAATTGATATTTTTGTTAAGTCAATTATTGATAAAGTTGTAACGGATACTCATTTAAGATATCTAGAATCTGTTTTAAGCAAATAGGAGGTAATTATGAAAGTTTTATCATCAGGCATTCATAATGGTGTAATTGAAGATAAATTTGGAAAATTTGGGAATAGTTTTATTGGAGATATGCCAAGTTTTTCCTTGCCATTTCAAATTAAAGATGCTCCAGAAAAAACGGTTTCTTTTGCTGTTATTTTAGATGATAAAGATGCTATACCTGTTTGTGGATTTGATTGGATCCATTGGTTGATTTGTAATTTGAAAAAAAATCAATTGGTGGCAGGCGAATCAACAAATATTAATGCTGAATT
>JAZOOQ010000041.1:0-6094 GCA_045655105.1 Alphaproteobacteria bacterium
CTATATATAGTTTTTAATAACTGTATATAGTAGACGGAGATATTTAAAAAATTAAATATGGGGATATGAAAAATGTTAGAAGTTGTTCAAAAAGACGAACGGGAAGGATTGGATTTAGGTCCATTGACTGAAGTTATCAAAAGAGATGGTGAAAAACATGCTTTTGACGCGGCCAAAATTGCTTTAGCTATTGGAAAAGCTGGAGATGCTACCAATGAATTTGGAATGGATGAAGCTTGGCTTTTAACACGTCAAGTAATTAAAGTTTTGAAACATAAATTTGCTTATGGTGTGATCCCAGCTATTGAACAAATCCAAGACGTTGTTGAGCAAGTTCTTATTTCTTCTAACTATTATAAAACAGCCCGTTCATATATTATCTATCGTGAACAACGTGATAAAATGCGCCGTGACAAAAAAGCTGTTATTGATGCTATTTCCTCAATTAATGAATATTTGGATCGTTCAGACTGGCGCGTAAATGCAAACGCAAATCAAGGCTATTCTTTGGGTGGATTGATTTTAAATGTTTCTGGTAAAGTTGTTGCCAATTATTGGTTAAATCATATTTACACACCAGAAATTGGTGAAGCTCATAGAAATGGCGATTATCATATTCATGATTTGGATATGTTGGCTGGATATTGTGCAGGTTGGTCTTTGCGTGTTTTATTGGAAGAAGGATTTAATGGTGTTGCCAATAAAACAGAATCAAATCCACCTCGCCATTTAGTATCCGCTTTCTCTCAAATGATTAATTTCTTAGGAACGCTTCAAAATGAATGGGCAGGCGCTCAAGCTTTCTCATCTGCAGATACTTATTTAGCACCATTTGTAAGAATTGAAAAATTAACTTATGATGAAGTTAAACAAGCAATGCAGTCATTTATTTTTAACTTGAATGTGCCATCTCGTTGGGGAACTCAAACACCATTTACAAACTTAACATTCGATTGGACATGCCCGCTTGATTTAAAAGATCGTCATCCAATTATTGGTGGTGAAGTTCAAGAATTTACTTATGGTGAATTGCAAGAAGAAATGGATATGATTAATCGTGCTTTCTTAGAAGTTATGGCTGCTGGTGATGCAAAAGGTCGTCCATTCACATTCCCAATTCCAACATATAATATCACCAATGAATTCCCATGGGAATCTCCAAATACGGAATACTTGTTTGAAATGACTGCAAAATATGGATTGCCTTATTTTTCAAACTATGTTAATTCCGACATGAAACCAAGTGATGTTCGTTCAATGTGTTGTCGTTTGCGCCTTGATTTAACAGAGCTTAAAAAACGCGGCGGTGGTTTGTTTGGTTCTGCAGAACAAACAGGTTCCATTGGGGTTGTGACGATTAACTGTGCACGTTTAGGTTACTTGCATAAAGGAAAAGAAGAAAATCTTTTTGCCCGTTTAGATGAACTTTTGGAATTAGCAAAAACTTCTCTTGAAATTAAACGTAAAGTAATCGCTATGCATATGGATAGAGGATTATATCCATATACCAAAAGATATTTGGGAACATTCAGAAGCCATTTCTCAACCATTGGTGTGAATGGTATTAATGAAATGATCCGTAATTTTACCTCTGATAAAGAAAATATCACAACATCATGGGGTCGTGAATTTGCTCAAAAATTCTTAACACATATTCGTGAAAAAATGCTTGATTATCAAGCTGAAACTGGAAATATGTATAATTTGGAAGCCACACCAGCTGAAGGAACAACTTATCGTTTCGCAAGGGAAGATCAAAAACGTTTCCCAGATATTATTCAAGCAGGAACAAAAGAAGCTCCATATTATACAAACAGTTCTCAATTGCCTGTAGGATTTACAGATGATCCATTTACAGCTCTTGATTATCAAGATGATTTACAAACACAATATACAGGTGGTACCGTGTTGCATCTTTACATGAGTGAACGAATCTCTTCTTCATCTGCTTGTAAAGCATTGGTGCGCCGTGTATTGGAAAATTATCGTTTACCATATGTTTCAATTACGCCAGTTTATTCAATTTGCCCAAAACATGGGTATATCAGTGGGGAACATAAATACTGTCCACTTTGTGATAAAGAATTGATTGAACGTAAACGTAAAGAAATGGAAGCTCAAGCTTAACTTTAAGGAGACTAAAAAATGACAGATGCTGAAATCTTGGCGAAATGCCAAAATGAAAGACAACAAGTTGAATGTTGGACACGTGTAATGGGTTATTTTAGACCATTTAGTCACTTCAATAAAGGAAAAAAATCCGAATTTGAAGAACGCGTTTGGTTTGTTGAAGAAAATTGTGCCGAATGCAATATGCAAGTGGCCATTTAAAAGATATCAGCCGCTTTTAAGCGGCTGTTTTCTTATGAGAGGATAAAAATGAAAGTTGCTGGATTGGTTCCATTTACAACAATTGATTTCCCAGAGCGATTAGCTGGAGTTGTTTTTTTTCAAGGATGCCCATTAAAATGCCCTTATTGTCACAATCCAAATCTTCAAGATTTTAATCAGGAAGGAACTATTTCTTGGGAGGATGTAATTTCTTTTTTTTCAGAAAGAAAAAAAAGATTAGACGGTGTTGTGCTATCTGGCGGGGAACCTTTAATGCAGCCAAATATATTGAAAGCTGTTCAGGAAATAAAGGCTTTGGGTTTTCAAGTTGCCATTCATACAAGTGGGATATATCCACAAAAGATGAAAGAAATCTTGCCATTTATTGATTGGGTAGGACTTGATATTAAAGCACCAAAAGAAAAGTATAACATTTTATCTGGTAGAGAAAGAGTTTCAACTGCTGTTTTCGAAACACTAAAGATATTATCTGATTCTGACATTGATTTTGAAGTGAGAACCACATTAGATCCTAATCATTTAACAATAGATGATATTTATTCGCTGGCGTTAGAGTTGAAAGAATATCGTATTCCACAATTTGCTCTTCAAAAATATCGAACATTTCCTGGAGATAAAAATCCACCTTCACAATTTGTTATCGATTCGTTTTTTGAAGATGAGGCATTAATAAAAATGCTTCAAAGTAATTTCAATCGGTTGGTTTTGCGATAAATTTTTTAATTTACAATTTTTGTTTAAAGAGATATAATAAATAAAAAGGTGGAGGTTTTTATGACAGAACAATTATCTCAAGAAAAACAAATTTCAAAACTTAAAAAGCAAAAAGGTCGCATTGAAAAAGGATTAGAAATTGCTGAAAAATTTGTTCAAAATAAAACAGAAGAACTAGAGCAAATTGATAAAGAGCTTGGGGAAAATAGTTTTGATGATGATACCCTTTTAAACGAAGAAGATGATGATGAAGATGCAGAGGATCCTTTGCACCCTAAAAAGAAGCTTCTTCGTTACAAAAAATGGATTAAAAAAGGGTTAAACTATGTTTTGTTTTTTATCAACAAAAATGAAAAAACTTTATCTGATTTAGAAAAAGAAATTGATGATTTAGAGCAAGGCGTTGTGAGCCCTTGGGATCCAGAACAAAAAAAACCAAAATATATTTCTCAGTCAGAATTTTTAGGAACACCTAAATTAGATATGCCTTCTATGGATGCAACTTTTAAAGGAACGGCGCGTAGGGGGGCTATGAGTAAAAAAGAAAAAGATGAATTGGTTGAGGAAGCAAAGAAAAAACAAAAAGAAGAACGTTCAGCATCAACAGGGCAACCAGTCAATAGACCAAACAGACCTTTGCGTCCTGGGGAAAAGCCTATGCAACCTGACTTTAGCAAAATGACGCCAGATCAGAAGAAAGATTTTATCAACAAAAAGTTAAAAAACAAAGATCCAAGAGAACAAAAAGAAGGGCTTGAAATTTTAAAGAAACCAGAAAATAAAGAATTCTTCCAAGAAATGATGAAGGATAAAGAGTTTCAAAAAACATTTCAAAATGCTGAAAAAATGGTTGGCAAGTATGATAAAATTAGAGATAGCATGCGCAAAAATTTAAAATCTCTTATGCGCTCATCTTCTGATGTTGTTAAATTGCAAATTTCAAGATTACGTTCAGGAAAAGTCGGATCAGCGGTTTCTGGATTAAAAGAAATATCAAGTTCTGTTCGATTTGATAATGAGGTCGGTAAAGCGGCTGGAGCCGTTGTTAAAGGTGTTGAAGAAATGTTTAAACTTTTTGGTATTAAACCAGAAGAATCCCTTAATAAACAAATTTTAGATGAAGCCAAACCTATATTTACACACCAAATGGCAGAAAAAGGAAAAAATGATCGCGAAATAGACTTAAAGTCTAAGCAAAATAAAATTTGGGGTGAAACAAAAGAAATAACTGATCAAGAGAAAAAGGTTGTTCAAGAGATATCTTTAAGACAAGGTTCTGAAAATTTACCAAAAGTTGAGAAAAAAGATGATGTGAAACAAGTTGTGAATAAAGAAGAAGAAATTCAAAAAACACAGGATATGGAATATATAAAAAAGAAAAAGAAAGATGCTGAAAAATCAGCTATGCTAAGACAAGTTAATAAAAATGAAAGATAGTTATTTTAAAACCCTTCCAATCGGAAGGGTTTTAATTTTAAAGAAGAGAAAGTTGTTGAGATTTTTCTTTTTTAGGAGCAACATTTTGCCCTTCTAAAAAACGCTTAATAGGTGCATAAGATCTTCTATGAATAGAAGTTATTCCATATTTTTCAATTGCCTCAATGTGTTCTTTTGTCCCATATCCTGAATTTTTTTCCCAGCCGTATTGAGGATATGTTTTTGCAAGTTCTTTCATTAATTTGTCCCTTGTTACTTTAGCAACAATTGATGCTGCCGCAATAGAAAGGGAGAGATGATCGCCTTTGATAACAGCTTTTGCAGGAATTGATAAATTTTTTGGTAATCTATTACCATCTATAAGCAATGCATCAGGCTTTTGATTAAAGTTATCCACAGCTTGATTCACAGCGCGTTCCATGGCTAAAAAAGTGGCCGCTAAGATATTTTTTTCATCAATTTCTGTAGATGAAGAAATGCCAATTCCAATATATGCATTTGAGGACATAATTTCATCAAATAAGGCTTCACGTTTTTGACTGGATAATTTTTTAGAGTCATCTATCTGTTCAGATAGTTCGGATGGAATTTTATATTCTGGCCAACAGACGCATGCGGCAACAACTGGACCACACCATGGGCCTCTTCCTGCTTCATCAAGACCAAAAACAAATCCATTTGGGCAAATTTCTTTTTCTAATTCAAAAGTTGGCATTTGTGTTCCTTTTTAAGATATAACAAAATTAAGTGTGTTTTTTTATAAACACAATAAAAGGCAATCATATCGTTGGTATAGATTATTTTAATCTTTCAACAATTTGCTCCATAGGCATAATTTTGCCAATAGGTCCTAATGCAGAAAGAGTTAATGGTTTTTGAATTATTTCTTTAGCGATTTGTTCAAGATTTTCTTTAGAAACATCTTCAATTTTTTTGATAACTTCTTCTTTAGAAATAACTTTTCCATATAAAATTGTATCTATTGCATTCATTTCCGCGTGAGAAGAAATATTTTCATGTCTCATAAGAAGACCGGCTTTTAATCTTGCTTTTGCTCTTTCAATTTCTTCATCTGTTAAGGTGTGTGGTAATCTTGTTAATTCATCACATAAAACAGGGATTAATTCTTCAACTTCTTTTTCCCCAGTTCCAGCATAAACCCCAAAAATACCAGTATCTGTTTCTGAAGATGAAAAAGCATAAATGGAATATACTAAACCGCGTTCTTCTCTGATTTCTTGAAACAATCTTGAAGACATTCCACCACCTAAAACGCTGGAAAGGATTTTATATCCATAATAATTTTCATCCGTATAAGAAACACCTTCAAATCCAACAACAAGGTTCACTTGTTCATTTGGTTTTAAAACGCGTTTTTCTCCGCCTTTATAAAGGGCTTTTTGAGCGTTTGGTCTTTGAGTTTGATTAAATGCTGTAAATTTTTCTTCGCATTGTTGAATAAATTCATCATGGTTAACCGCACCAGATGCACTGATGATAATTCTTGGAGTGGTATATTCCGTGTGCATATAATTCAACAATTCTTCGCTGGAAATACGTTTAACTGTTTCAACAGTTCCCAAAATAGCTC
>JAZOOQ010000042.1:0-9221 GCA_045655105.1 Alphaproteobacteria bacterium
ATCCATTTATGCAAATGTTTCTATCCTTAACGATTTTGCAGGCAAAACAAAAACATCTTTCACCTATCAATCTCAAGAAACAAAAACAAGGGATGATATGGGCGGAGCATGGACAGAGTTTGCCGTTGGTGGCACCTATAAGCTGAATAAAAATACGGCTCTTTATGGTGAGTTTGCAACCAGTAAGGGAACGGATTTAACAAATCCAATTCAATGGTCTATTGGTTTAAGGCTTAGTTTTTAGGGGATAAAAAAAGCGCTCTTTTTGAGCGCTTTTTTAATGAGGTGCTTTAAAGAGGATTCTTTAAATTTTTGATAATATTTAAAAATTTGTTTTTAAAATTTTCTAATTCATTGATTTTAATATGTTCATTATTTGTATGAGCTAATGATTCATCTCCAGGACCGAAAATAACTGTTTCAATGCCATATTCTTGATAAAATCCAGCTTCAGTGGCATAATCAAGAGAAGTCACAAATGAAGAGGGATTTTCCTTTTGAATGGCTGGAATAATTTTTGATTCTATATTTCCTTTAAAACATGGCATACAATCTGTTTCAAATAAAGTAACGGGAGTGCCCCTATATTCTTTGGAAAGAGCGTTATGATAGGCTTGAATTTGTTTAATCACTTCATTTGATTTTTCTTGATTATTTGAGCGTATTTCAAAATCAATTGTTGCATCTGGGGCAACAAGATTACATCCCGTTCCTCCATTTAACAAGCCAACATTCAAGGTGAGATCGCTGTTTTGATAGAGCAGGGCAGTTTGTTCAATAAAATTAACCAAGCGAGCGGCAATATAAAGAGCATTAATACCATTTTCTGGATGACTTGAATGACAAGCTTTTCCAATGATTTTGGTTTGCAATCCTCTAAACCCTTTGCTTTTAATGCCAATTTTAAGATTTGTTGGTTCTAAAACAATGGCGTATTGGGGTTTGATATTCTTTTGTTTGAAAAATTGAATGATAGATGTGATGCCTTGACAAGAAGTTTCTTCATCAGAGGTAAAACAAAGAAAAATAGGAATATTTAAGGCTTTTAATTCTTTTAAAGAGCTGAGTAAAATAGCAACAGATTGTTTCATATCAACAGCTCCTCTGCCAAAAATGCAGTTGTTAATTATGCTTGCTTTAAAAGGGTTTATTGTCCATTCTTCATCTTTTGCTGGAACGGTATCTAAATGACATGAAAATAAAATGCCATCCGAAATATCATTAAAATTGCTAACATTAATACCAGCAACTAAATTGAATAAATGACCAGTTTTGTTTTTGATGCGTACACAAGATATTTTTTCTTGTTCAAAATATGAAATAATATATTGAATGATATCAGAATTTTCTTTTAAAGGGTTGTCTGTTCTAATTTCAATGAGCTCTGATAAAATTTTAACTGTATCTTGCATCTTATCCTCCTTGCTTTGTTAGTTAAAACAAAAATAACCATCTTGTCAAGGAGATATGTTTATTTAACCCGTGCGTTGATGTGTTTGATGTATTGTTTGTAATGGTATTTGCTGTTTCCATTTTTGAATAACGGCTGCTTTTTGATATTCTTGTAATGTATATTTTGCTAATTGTTGAATGGAAATTTGATTTTTAAGAGAAAACGAAATAATACTTGGATTTTTGGTTTGTTTAAGAGCTAAAATTGAAAAAATATCATTTTTTAAATAAGTAGGAATGGCTTTTTGATTTTGTGGGAATGATAAAATAGTAGAAACAAAACTTTTCGTTCCACCAGAATGAAGAAGGCCTAATCCTAAAAGTTCCATTTCTTTTTTTGAAAGAGGAATGTTTTTATCAATATTATCAATGAGCTCGGAAATTTCATCTGAAACAGTTGGTAACGATTTGTTTTCTAATGTTATTTGTTTTGCAAGATTAGGTTGTTTATTTTTAATTTCTGTTAATTTTTCAATGAGTTCTTTAGGTGTTAATTGTTTGCTGCTTCCTAGTTTTACTTTAAATGCTTTTTTGATTATGGCTTTTGAGAAAGTTTCTCTTTCTTCTTTTGTTAAATGCATGCCAGCCAAACATTCTAATTTCGTTTTGCAGTCAGTTGTTTTTAAATATTTTTTTATCAGTTTTTCATATTTATAGAGTTGTCTATTTGAAAAACGTTTAAAATCAAAATGCCCATTTTTATCAGTTGGAAAGAGTTTTGATCCTTGAAG
This sequence comes from Alphaproteobacteria bacterium, assembly GCA_045655105.1. GTDB lineage: Bacteria > Pseudomonadota > Alphaproteobacteria > CAAHEQ01 > UBA3637 > RGIG4140. The sequence goes on from JAZOOQ010000042.1 coordinate 2,184, forward strand.
ATGGGGGTTATCTAATATCCAAAGTTGGGCATCTTCAATAATAAGTGTGGCAACTTTATCTCGATTAAGAGATTTTTTCTTTAACGTTTCATCAATGAATTTATTTCTATTTTCTTTTGTTTTCTTTTCTCGTTGTTTTTTAATGTCAGAAAGCTGTAATTGAACATTTTGCAATAATTTAAATGGAATATTAAAGAGCGCAAAACCAAATGAAAAACCAATATCTGCCATTGTTTTTTGTTGTGCGAGTTTATCAAGAGCTGCCCAGATGACTTCTTCTCGAAATTTTTCCCAGTTAAATTCGCCTGATGTATCTTCAAATTCTTCTTCATCGGCATAAGTTGCATTTTTTAAAAGATCCTCATAAATCTTTTCTTTTTCTTTTTTTAAATCTTCAAGTTTTTTTTCTTTGAGGTTTTTTAAAAAATCTTCAATTACTTGTGAAATAATTTCGTTATAATTGATTTCATCCAAAATTTCAGGATGTTGTAATTCTTCTTGAAGTTGAAAAGCTTTTTGATTGAAGCTTGAAGAAGGATTAAATAAATTGTTATCTATAGAAAGAAAGGCGTTTCTTTCAATTTTATTTTCCCTAGCCAATTGGTATGTATTCATCAAATTTTGGTATTTGTGAACGAAATTAATCTTGTTAATAAGATCTGTTGTTTTGTTAATGTTATTAAAAAGATCTAAAACAAATTTATTACCAATCATATGCGGAGAAACAAGTTTAAGAAAAGTGTTAATTTGGTCATCACTTCTTAAGGCTTGTTTGCTTAAAGAGGTAAGTAAACATTCTTTAAAATAACTTGGATTATTCAATCCGCAAATTTTTGTTAAAGCTTTCACATTAACATCATAAATGTGATTGCATTTCAAGCTATAGGTCTGCAACAATGCAGGGGGAATTGTTATTTGAACCATAGGGCTCCTTTTATCTTTTTTAATGCTAAATCAATATTACTTTTTTTTGTGTTTGTCAAGTATATAAAATAACAAACAAGCAATTATTTTGAATAAAAAAAACAATTGACAAAAAGTTAATATTATGATATTATTCCTAAACTTAAAAAGTATAGAGAGGTTTTTTATGCTGCAAAAAGAAATTAGAACAGCGATAAATGAAGCAAAAATGAAGGATGAAGGCATTTTCTTGAATTATCAATATGATTTTTCAAGCGTGAAAGAGGTTTTGATGCAATATCCTGAATTAATTGATTCGCAAGATGAAGAAGGAAACACGCTCTTGCATCATTTGGTTGATCCAAAAGCAGTTGTTAACGGATTGAATTTAAAAGAAGTTTTGCAATATAACCCTAATCCTTATGTGAAAAATAAAGAAGGGTTAACGCCTCGTTTAGTTTTATTGTCAGATGAAGCTTGTTTTGATAAAAATTATGAACAAGATATTTTGTCCGCCTATGAACAAAGCTATATGTCAACACAAACTGCTGAAATTTTTAAGGGAATTGTGTTATTAATGGGTAAAATTGAAGAAGGCGAAAAGTCTGATGATCAATATGTTTCATATCAAGAAAATATGACTCTTTCTATTTTGAACTTGTTTGGGGCAGGGAATCAAAAATTGGCATATATGCAAGAGCAAAATAAAGCTAGTAATAACAGGCTATCAGTTATTAAACGCAAAATATTGCTTGAAAAAACACTTTCAAAATTTTAATTCTTAGTTTTTTTAAGCGGATATTAGCAATGAATCAATCAATAAGAATTGAAGAGAAAAACAAAAATTATTTTTCTTTAAATAAAATTATGAGGCATTTTTCTGCCTATCCACAGGCAACAAAGTTTTTGAAAGATTCTTTTGATGATTTAAAAAAATCAAACGTTATATATTTTAAGAAAAATAATAATCAAGAAGAAAGAGTTTCTTTATTTTTCAATTCCTCAGCAACTAAGGAACCTATTGGGGTTTTAAAAGAATGGTTTTCTTTGTTTTTAATGAAAAATAAAGAAGAATTTATTAAGTTTGGTTGTTCTCGAAAAGAAATAGCCTTATTAATGACATTAGATGAGGAAGATGAAACTATAACAAATTTAATTTCATTAGAACAATTGGCATTAAAGATTGCGCCCAAATCTTTTAAAAATCAAATTATATCATTTATTGAAGAAAAATGTTTAACAGATTTGTTTTTAAAAGAAGATGCTATTTTGGGAAAGCAAATAAAGCCAATGTTTGTTTCAAAATCAATCAATGCTAAAAAACAAGTTTTTTATTTAAGATTAGACGGTTATGATAAATTTATGGCTGTTTATCAAAATAAAATATTAGATATGTTAAAGAAAAGAAAAAACGAAACATATATAACTGAAGTTCAAAAATATGAAGGATTAAGCTTATACAATTCACAAAAAGAAGAATATATTTGCTTATGGGATTTAGCAAAAAAGTTTTGTTTGAATTCAACATGTTGTGGTGATTTTGCAAACTATATTGAGGAAAATTTTTTAAATTTAACATATCAAGATGATGAAGGTAACGAGACAAGTGTATTTGCTTGTCGTCATTTAAAAAATGGTGTTGTTCGATATTATTTCAAAAAGAAAGCTCTTCCCTTTTTTAAAGAAAATTTTGCACCTGTTTTAAAAGAAAAGGCTTTAGAAATTGAAAAACAATCAGAATTAGTTGATTTAAGAACATTTGTTCGAATGATGAGTAAAAATAAATCTCATGCTGAAAAGAATTTAAGGGAATTCATTAAGGAAAAATGTTTGTCTGATTATATAACTGTTCTTGATGAAAATGCAAAACAACGAAAAATATTTATTTTTGAACAACCTGTTAGAAATTATATCTATATCCATCGCCAGGCTATTCCTGCTTTTGTTAAAAAATATAAAAATGAATTAAAGAGTATAGGTTTTGTTTCATTAGATATGGATATAAAAGAACGCAAAAAACTTTCTAAAGATGAAAATTTTATGCCTGTTTTTGCTTTAGCTTCTTATTTGGGGGTTCCAAAAAAAGAATTTGAAACCTTTAAATCTTTTGTTTTATCTGTTAAGAATGATCAAAATAAAAAAGTTGATTCTTTTTTTCATGAGACAAGCATGAATTTATATATTCGTAAAGAAAAAATAACTGATTTTATAAATCAATTTAAAAGAGATTTACTTAAATTTTCTTTGGATGACTCATATTTAAGTTTTTTACTTGGCGAACAGATATTCCAAAGAAAAACAACAGAAATGATTCCTATTCGAAATTTTTTAAAACTTTTTAAAATTCCTCAATATAAAAAGATTATGGATTTATTTTATGATGAATTTTTAACAAAAGATGAAACAGTTTTGATTGATGGAAAAGAAGAATTTGTTTTTGAACCAGCATTTTATAATGCTAAGAAAAAATATTATTTTAAAAATGATCAAGTGATGAAAGCCTTTATTCAAAAAAATAAAGAAACATTAATCACAAAATTTAATATTTCACCTATACGTTTGAATTTTATTTTAACTGGGAAAAAGTTACAGTTATTAGATGATAATGTTATCTTAATAAGAGATTTATCGGGTGTTTTACATAAAAGAGATTTTATCACTTTAGAAAATTTAAAATTGTTTATGAACGATACCTATCCGAGCAAAAATGAAAAGGGGGATATTGTTCAAAAACCAATGGTTCATGTTTGCTTATCTCCTAAATGTGCGCGTCAGCTTTATGTGATGGATAAGGAAGCTATAAAATATTTTGCATTGAAATATAAAGAAAAATTTCAAATTAGTGGTGCTGTTATTGAAGCATTATGGGGTAAAAAAGATATTGTTTTAAGGCATAATGACTTTATGGGATTATATAGTTTTTGCTATATTCTTGGAAAAAATCCAAATTCCAGATTAGGTAATCAAAATGCGCAGTTTATTGATAAGGTTTATGATTTAATAGAAAAAAAGTATCAAAATGTTACTTTTGATTTTTGTGTTGAAGGTGAATTTAAACAAAAGTTGCCTCTTTTTAAAGAAGTATTTACAAAAAATGGCAAAAGAAGTTGGCAAATTAATTTTTTAGGTGTTATTGATTTTATTAAAATGGCAGAAAAAGATTTAATTGCCATTGGATTTAATAAAGAACGTTTAATTTTTTCATTTTTAGAATTCAATGAAAAATTAAAAAGATATCAAGAAAATGTTAGTCGATCTTATTTTAATCATAAGCAAAAACAGTTAAACAAAGAAAAACAACGCTCATAGAAAATATATATTTTACAATATATAAAATCAAATAATTAAATTAATACTTTAAATATTTAATTGTCTTTAATCTTTTTCTTTTTGCAGATTTTTATGGTGTTGAAGGTGGCAAAGAGTTGCCTTTTTTGCAAGCAAACGATTTGGAACAAAAATCTCGCTACTTTGACTTTTATATTCATAATAATATTGATGCAAATCTTGTGCTAAATAAAATAATTCTTTAGCTTTTAAATAGTTATCACTTTCTTTTTCATTTAAAAGAAGATAATCATTTGCACCTTCAGTTTGAGTATATATACATGGATTTATAGCTATGGCATTTAATATATGTAATATATTAGAATGAGGATCTCTTGTTTTTTTGATTTGAGTCAGAATAGCTTTTTTTGAATATTGAATAATATTTTTATCAGATAAATTATTGGAAGAAACGAAAATATCTTTTTCAATAAGTTGATAGGGAATGTTTTTTTCTTTTAAGAGGTTTAAGATCTTTTTCTTTTTTTCTGTTGAAAGAGTTTTATTTGAAAAATGATAACCACTTATTTCTTTTCCAAAATCAATTTTGGAAAAGAAATGTTGGATTAAACGGCTCATTCGTTCAATAGAATCGTGGTTTGTTGTATATAAAATTTTATCTTTTGCTAAAAGAAGAATTCCTCTTTTAGTATAAAAATCTTGTAGTTTTAAAATTCTCTCATTGTTGAATTGTTTTAAATTAAATGTAAGGGTTATAAGGTTATTTTCTGTGGTTAATGAACAGTTTTTTAACATAAATGAAGAAAGATTTTCTTCTGATTCAATAAAACCAGCGTGATTAGAAAGCTCATTTAAAAGATCGTTTGAAAAAAAATCTAATGTATTGTTTTCTTTTATCATTTGGCAAGTAAAGTATAATGGTTTTTTCACTTGCCTAAAAAATAAAGATTGCATTTGTTGTGTTGCAGTTTTAAAGGAATATAAAATATCACTTGGATGAGTGTATTGTTTTTTTAAATATTCAATTTTTTGAAAAATTTGATCGGTATATTTTATATCATTTGAATGCCAAATGTTTAACACGTTAATTAATTGATTTTTGCTTAAAGAAGCGATAGAAATGATTTCATTTTTAAACCAAAAAGCGGTTGCTCGTTCGATTTTTTCTTCATTCAAAGAAGGGTGTTTTTCTTTAATTTTCTGTTTAATATAGAAATATAAATCTTCAAAAGCGTTTAGATCACCTTGTTTTGAATCTTGTTCTTTTGTTTCGATTAAAAGGGATTTTGCTTCTTGGCAAACTTCATCATAGTAAACATATAAAGATGTTTTATCATATAACGCTTTAAATTTTTTAGAATCAGCAGCATGTCCAATTTCGTGAATTAATGTATCTAATGTTTGGTAATTAACGTGGTCTGCGCGAAAATAAAGAGTGTTATCCAAGCAGGAAAAAAGACCCAAAAATTTCTCTTTAATTAAATCACCATTTTCAGGAGCAATATGCAAAGGTAGCTGAGCATGATTTAAAAAGTCTTTAAATTCATCAATTAAATGAGGGTGATTGTTAATTCCTTGTGCAAGTGTTTGAAAAAAAGTTTCAGCATTTACTGATATTTCAACATTTGAAGGGAGTTTAATGGATGTGAATAAAAAAGCTTCGGATAGTTTTTGAATGAAATTTTGAGGGATATGGTATTTGATTTGTTTAAAAATCTCATTTACCCAAAGAGGCGAGATTTTTGTTTTTGGACATAAGAAAGAAGATTTTGATAATGCATTTTTAAATGTTGAAATTTTATACAAATATTTTTTTTCTTTTTCTGATAATGTTTGATACCATAAAGAAATTTTTTCAGCACCTTTTTTTGAAAATCCATGTGGTTGTAAAAGAGCTTGAACAATTATATTAGCAAACTCTGGAGTGATTTTATTTTTCTGATTAATAAAGTTGATAAGTGAAAAGTTTTGCATCTTCTTTTTTCTTTGTTGGTGATATATTTTAATATATTTTTACAAAAAAATCAACAAAAAATTAAAATGGGTCTAATTTCAAATATGTAATAAAAAAATCCCTTAAAGTTATACTTTAAGGGATTTGTGTAACTAATTGAATTTAATCTTGTATTACATCTTCCATCCTACTTTTAATTCCTCTTGGATCAGTGATGTTAGGGAAGATAACTTTACTAGTTCCTGTACCTGAAAATAATATGCTTCCATAGCCTAAAATTCGGCCTAAAATAGATTGTTTAATTTCAACAGATTCAATTCTTCCAATTTTAAGCTCTTCGGTGTGAACACTAATAACTCCTGTTCGACAAACAATGCGTTTGTTGGTAACAACCATTTCTGTTGTAAAAATACGAAGCAAAAAGATAAGGGAAGAAAAAGTGAAAACCGCTGTTGGGATTCCAAAAATCACATAAATGAATTGATTGCTTTTAGCATCAAATTTAAAACAAAGGGCAATACAAATGACTGCTAATGCTAAACATAAGATAACTGTAATATAGTTAATCCAATGCAAACGAGCAACTTCTTTGATTTCTTCGTCTTTTGAAAGTGTTCCAATTACATATGACATAATAATGACCTCCTATTTTTTTAATAATATTATTTTACACTTTTTTTTGTTTTTTGTCAATGAAATAAAAAAGGAAGGGGTAGAGAGTTACTTTTCTTTTGTAAAAGAGAGATTTTTAAAGAAATTGTTTGATTGTGTTGTATATGGATAAGACTATTTTCTTTAAAATGTGTGTTAATTTCTTGTTTTTTGTATTGTTAATTTATAAAAATCAATAGGTTAATACTTGTTTCTTGTTTGTTTTGAAAAAGATTGGATTA
>JAZOOQ010000043.1:0-67239 GCA_045655105.1 Alphaproteobacteria bacterium
TGATGAAGGCTTATATAAAATTTCTGATTTAACTGAAATTGATTTTACAGCGAATGATTACACTATTTTAGATGATGAAAAGGGATGGCGTTTTGCTTTTATTCGTTACTATCTTATCGTTATCAAAGGTGGCGTTATTCCCCCCAAATATATTCAGAAAGTAAAATAATAAAGTCCGTGTATTACCAGACCTCTCCAGCCAAAAAAGAAGCCACCTTTAAGGTGGTTTTTTTATTGGCTAGGAGTAACTGGTTCGGTCCAACGGGAGTAGTTGGTTCGTTCACGAAGCATTAGCGAAGTAGACGCCATAGGCGGTCCCGAGTTTGCGAGGGATAAATTGCCCTGCAATTTACAATCCAGCCACAGATTTGATAAGAATAAAAAAATGGGTTATTTTTTTTATTGACAAGTTCTAAAAAAGTTATTACAGTGAAAATTATTAAAAAGGAGGTTTTTAATGATTGATTTATCATATTTAAAGGGGTTATCTTATCCAGATTTTGTTGGTTTTATTAATCAATGGAATGTGTTGCCGGGGGCATACACAACTTTATCAAAATGGATTGCTTTTTCTAGGATTACAGAAAAATCACATATTTTACAGTTTGCATGTACAACAGGATTTCAATCGAGAGAAATTTCAGCATTAACAGGTTGTACAGGTGATGCTTTTGATTTGTCTGAACAGGCGGTTAAAATGGCACGGTATAATCAGGAAAAGTATGCTCCGAATTCAAAAATAAATTATTTTCAGGCAGATGGCTTAACTTTGAAGGCTGAGCCTAAGTATACACATGTTTTAATTGGTGCAGGTTTTCAGTTCTTTAGTGATCCATCTATGGCAATTAATAGAACTTTAGAGTTCTTAAAAGATGATGGATTTCTTTTAACATCGCCTTTTTATATTGAGGGAAAAATTCCTGAAGCCTTAATTTCTGAATTTAGATCTGTGTTCGGAATTACGCCTACAACACAAGATTATAAAACTGTTATGCGATATTTTAAAGGGCTTGAAATCATTTATGAAGATAGAAATATTTTGATTCCTGAAACGCAAGAAGAACTTGAACACTATTGTACAAGTATTACCAATAGGGCTTGTCAATTTTATAATATTACTGATGAGGCTGTTCGTCATTATATATATGAGCGTCTTTATAAAATTAAAGAAATGTCTAATAAATTACGTCCATATCAACGATATAGTGTTCTTGTTTTGAGAAAAAGAAAAGAGATATATCCTGATAGATTAATAGAGTTGTTTTAATGATTTTAACTGGATCTGAAATACAAAAAGCTATTCAGTTAGGGGATATTATTATCTCAGAATTTGATGTTGCTCAAATTAATCCGAATAGTTATAATTATCATCTGGGTTCAACATTAAAAGTTTTTGATCGTTTTGATGGTGAAAAAGCGATATTTAATCAGGAGGTTATCCCAGAGAGTGGATATCTATTAAAGCCAGGCCAAATGTATTTAGGGAATACAAAAGAGGTTATAGGTAGTCGCAAATATGCAATGTCATTAATTGGTCGTAGTTCTGTTGGTCGTTTAGGGTTGTTTCTTCAAGTGTCCGCAAATTTAGGACATACGACATCAGCGCATCAATGGACATTAGAGCTTGTTGCGGTTAAACCCATCCTTTTATATCCCGGAATGCGTATAGGACAAGTTAGTTTTTGGACTAATTTAGGTCAGATTAAACCTTTTTCATCAACATATGCTCATTTTAATGAAGCTCATGAGGCAGTGATATGATTTTAACAGGTCAAGAAATTTTTAATCAAGTGGAGAAGGGCAGAATAAAAATCTCCCCTTTTTATGAAGAACAGATTACAACTAATTCTTATGATTTACATTTAGGTGATCAACTTTTACGATATAAATCAAATGTATTAGATCCTAAAGTTAAACAAGAATATGAAATATTTTCTATTCCAAAAGATGGTCTTGTTTTGCCACAAGGATCTTTTCATCTAGGGGCAACTCTTGAAAAGGTTGGGAGTGACCATTTTGTTCCTATTTTACATGCAAAGTCAGGAACAGCACGAAGAGGTTTGTTTGTTCATGTGACTGCGGATTTAATTGATATTGGTTCTTATGGAAATCTTACATTACAATTATATGCAACACTTCCGGTTAAGGTTTATCCTGGTATGTGTCTCGCCCAAGTAACGTTTTGGGAACCAGTGGGAGATATAAAATTATATTCAGGAAAATATCAGGGTAGTGAAGGCCCTCGTGCATCTGAAATATACCGTGATTTTAAATAGGTAATATATGGATACACGGCACAGAAATATTAAAAATACTTTTGAGGATGTTTTTCGTCATAATGGATTAGTTTCTTTTCCAAGTTCTTCTTTATTTTCAGATGATGAAACGGTTTATTTTGCCTGTGCAACAATAACACCATTAAAGAAAATTATTGAAAGCAATAAAATAAATCAAGGGTTGTATGTTCATCAACCATGTTTGCGTTTACAGACATTAAATAATCCATTTGCAAAGTCTGAATCGTATCAATTTCCAGGATATTTTAATATGTTGGGAACCTTAATTAGTAAAGAACAAGTAATTCCTTTTCAAAATGCTATTGTAGAATTATTTGATTGTTTGGGGGTTCCGAAAAATGAATTAAAAATTTTTTCTCCCACAACAAGTATTCCTATAGCATCGGAACTTCAAAAACAGTATTTTACTGAATTTGATACAAAATCTAATCAATACTATCAATGGACTTATGGATTTAAGCAAAATATTTATGGTCTTGGGTTAACTTTTTCAATTCGACAGTCGGATAATTCATATCGAGATATCGGTCAATATGTTGCTATATTAAAAGATGGAGAGGTTATCGGTGCAGAGTTTGGATTTGGTATAGAAACATTCTTAGCGGCAGCTCAAAAGTTAAGTAATCCTTATCTTGCATATTCTATAGCTCCAGCTTTACAAAGCAGTGGGATAGAGCAAAATTTTGTAAGTACTAATGTTATTTCCATGGTTGGAGCTTTGTATTCTACGGGGCTTTCGTTGAATCAAGCACCATCGAAAGGATATAAAAGAATACTTAATAGATCATTGAATAATTTGTATTTTTTTAGTGATCAGTATGCGGTTAATGCACATCAAATTAAAGATGCACTATATCATTTTATGAAAATAGAGTTTAAATCTTTTTCTGGATTTGATGCATTTTGTGTTGATTATGACGAAAAACACAAAATATATATCGAAAATATCAAAAAACGTGATGATTATATAAAAAATCAGCGATCATTAGGTCAATCACCACAGTATATTTCAAAACGGATTCAACAACTTTATCCAACATTACACCATTATGAAAAGATAAGAGAGTAGTATGAAACAACTTATAAAACCAAAAGCATTACAAAAAGGTGATACAATTGCGGTAGTTTCATTATCGTGGGGTGGCGCAGGTCAGTTTTTAGATTATTACCATTGTGCAAAAAAACAGTTTGAAACAGCATTTGATGTTAAACTTATAGAAATGGCGCATACATTATCAGATCCACGAGTTTTATCTGAACACCCAGAATATAGACTTGATGATTTAATGCAAGCTTTTTTAGATCCTAATGTTAAAGCAATTTTAACAACTATTGGAGGTGATGATACAATTCGGTTGTTATCTTTTATGACTGATGATCACTTTCAAGTTATTCAGTCACATCCTAAAATTTTTATGGGAATGTCTGATACAACAGTCAATCATTTTATGTGTTATAAAGCAGGTATTTCCTCGTTTTATAGTCCTAGTTTGATGTTTGGGTATGCTGAGTTTGGAGGGATTCCTGATTTTATTATTCAGAATACAAAAAAAACACTATTCTCGACACAAAATATTGGAAATTTACCGGAAAGTTCTCAATATATTATAGAGAGTTTTGATTGGGGCATGACAGATTTTTCTCCTCGTCAAAGAATGTTATCTCCTAAATGGAAATATATTCAAGGAACACATCCTGTTCAGGGAAGATTATTGGGCGGTTGTATGGAAGTATTGAGTATGATGAATGGTAGTAATATTTGGCCTATTGGGTCTGATTGGGATAATGCAATTTTATTCTTGGAAACAAGTGAAGAAAGACAACCTCCTTCACAGTTAAAATACTTTTTAAGAAATTTAGGTTCACAAGGGATTTTAAATCGCATTAAGGGAATTTTATTTGCACGACCCGGTGGTGAATTTTCGGAAAAAGAGGTTTTAGAACAAGAAAAATGGTTAAATCAATATTCTCAATTTGATGAAGTGCTTTTGCAAGTAGCTAAAGAATATAATCGAATGGATTTATGTATAGTAACTCATATGGATTTCGGACATACGGTTCCCCAATTAATTTTGCCGATGGGAATGTTAACGAAAATAGACCCCATTAGACAAAGGATTTCATTTTTAGAAAGAGCTGTTGAATAGTTGATTATCTTTGTCGATAGAGAGGGTCTGTTTTATCTAACAACCGTTTCATAAACTCTTTTTTCTTAGAATAGAGAAAAGATTGAATTTTGCAATCTCCATAATTTTCATCCATTCTATTTAGTATTTCTAAACGCCTTTTATTTCTCATTAAAACAGATAATGGGGTTTCTAATAATGATCCTAGATTAAACTCAGGCGCAAGTGGGGTATTGCATGCTCCAAACCCATAAGGAGACATTAAAAGATCTCCTGTTGGTGTTAACCCCATTACATTGCGAGATATTTGGCAAGGATTAATTTCACCTTCTTTGGGGTATAAATTCTTTAATGAACAAATCAAATTAATTTTTGGGTACTTGTATTTTTCTTCTAAATTTTTTAAAAGATTTATGCCTGCTTTATATTCTGAAGCTGTTGGAATATTTGTTTGTATTTGATTTCGACCAACAAAAGGAACGATGCGCATTAATAAATGATTTTGTATGCCTGCTTCGTGTAATGCAAAAAACATATCTCTCAGAAGCTTTGGATTTAAATTATCTTTTGTTAGAGTACATTCTGTTTGAACAGAAACATTGTTTTTTATAAATTCTTGAGCAATTCTTAGATTATCTGTAACATAATTTTCGCTTCTGTATTCTAGTGCGCGTGTTTTATATGGATTATCAAAAGCACAATTATATTGAGAAATATATTTAGAAACATAGGGTATATCGTCTATTTTTATTCCTTTAGATGTTGTAACAAGGCTTAAATTATCACGGCCAAATTTTTGAGATGCAGCAACTAAAAATTGCAAATTTTCAGGATTCAATAAGGCATCTCCACCAGAAATTTGAAGTTCTAAATCCGGAACATCTAGTTGGGTTAATATTTTCATTTTATCAGAATAGGATAACTCCAAGCCCTTTTTTGCCAATTCATGAGATGCCTGGGTATACATATTTTGTTGATTTCTTTTAATAGATAATGTTTCTTTTAAAGCATTATATTGAATTTCTAACAGACCATTTTTTTCCGTTGGTTTAATTGAATCTACACAACAAATGGAACATGCATGTGGACAAAGATATGTTATATTGTAAATTATTCCAACCATGAAGTATCTCCTTTGAATGGTATTATATTGAATATTTTTTATTTTGTCAATTTTTGATTGTATAGAAACATTTATTTATATTTAACAAAATTTGTTGAAAAAAGTTTAAAGGAATCTTTTAAAACTCGCCAATATGAATAGCTAATAAAGTCTGTGTATTACCAGCCACCTATAGCGTTTAAAAAAAGCCGCCTTTGGGCGGTTTTTTTATTGGCTAGGTGAGGGGATTTGACCAACGGATGAGTTGGTTTGTTCACGAAGCGTTAGCGAAGTAGAGGCCATAGGCGGTCCCGAGTTTGCGAGGGATAAATTGCCCTGCAATTTACAATCCAGCCACCCCAGCCACATTTAATAAAGGACGAGAAATTGTCCTTTTTTCTTTATAAATCAAGCATTTGAATTAGTTCGAAGATGAATATATTTTGATAGCTTGTTTTACAACATCTTCGAACTTGCTTCTATATTTTTCAATAACTTAGCAAATTTCAGCCTTTTTTGAGCAGAAAAATGAACCTCTGCGAATTTTTGCATAGGTTAAATAAAAAATATTTAATAAAAAATATTTATGCAATCTTTTTTACTGAGTAAGTATATATTGTATTCAATAATTCAAATCCAACTGCTTGATAACATTTATCTTCTGCTAAAATTAACATAAGCTTTACTTGTATAAAACATTTACCTTAAATAACTAACAAAATCAGCTAAAGCAAGTTCATATTGTACATAAGATAGATCTGCGGCTTTAAATTTTTCTTTAAACCCTAACTGTGTATACACATGTTTTGCAATATTGTTTGCATTTGAGACATTAATCTGAATTATTTTATAACATTTATTATGAAATAACTCTTGAATAAAAAGAGATAAAATCTTTTTTCCAAATCCTTTATTTTGAAAATCTTGTTCACAAATCTTAATACCAATTTCCACATAAAAGTCTTTTATTTTTTTATAATGCATTTCTCCTACAGAAGCATTATCTATTTCAATTATAAAATGACATCTATCCTCTGTATCTTTTTGTAGAAGAGATATTACTTTTTCCGAAGTTGTACCTAATCCGTTTGGAAAACCAGCATGCGCCATAACTTTTCCATCGTTCCACCAAGAAACCAATTGGGGAACATCCGTTATTTGCGCTTTTCTAATAACTAAATTTTGAAACCTTAACATTTTTAATACTGATTATAAATTACACTTATAAACATATACCACAAAATATATCTTAATGCAATAATAAACTCTATATTTGCGTACAGGCTTCTAAGGTTAGCTATAAATTGTAATATTTTATTGTAATTTTATTGACTTTCCTCCATAGATATTGGTAATATTCATGTAATCACTTACAGATATTGAATTATTTTTTATTTGTTTTTAACCAAAATCGTAACTCTATGTTATTTTTATTAATGGGATGATAAGGATTGGATTTAAAAATATCACAGTCTTTTAAAGCTAAAGGTGTTTCAATTCTTCCGCCCCATTCGTTCATTCTTCCAATAATTGTCCGATAAGAGGCCTCATTTCTGGCATCACAAGTTACCAGAATTTCAGGCAGGCTCAGTTTCTCACGACAATAGTCCAAGGATAAATCCAAACCAATTTTTGCATAACCGTGCTTTCTGGCAGACGGTCGAATAACATACCCAATATGCCCCCCAAACTCGCTAAGGGCAGGTGTTAATCTGTGGCGAATACTAAAACGCCCCAGAATGTCTTTTGTATTTGTGTCCACAAGCCATAACGTGCTGTCTGGTACATGTCCTTCTTTTAAACCAATTCCGGCTTGGGCATCTAGTAGAGGCTTCACCTTATAGGAATAAAAATTTTCTTTCAATTGTTTTTTATCGAAAGAGGCATATTTTGTATATTGACCAAAAAACGGATCCTTAGCTTCCACCAATTCATCCACAAATCTTAAAAAAGATTCCTGGTATTCAAGAGTTGGATTTATCAATTCAAAAGACATCTGTTATTCTCCTTTCATTTTAGTGGCTTCCGTTTCAAGCTAACATACAAAACCGAAAATTGCAATGCTAAATTTTAAATTTAGTTCCGGAAATTGATTTAATTTATGGCGTGTTTAAAACTATGATTTAATTACATTTGCTGTATTTTACTGAATGAGCGACTTAAAAAATACTCATTTACCTATCCCAAGTAGTTTGTATATTGTACAGAAAGTCCAGCCAATAAAAATCCCCCGTTTATCGGGGGGGGTTATTGGTTTGGTATCTCGGGCGAGAACCAATGTTCGGTGAACGAGGATTCATTTGTATCCGAGTGAGAGACGCCCTTGGGCGGTCGCAAGCATAAGCGCGCGATGAAATGTGCGAAGCCATTTCACAATCCATGGTAGCCCAGCCAAAACAGACAAGTCGCTAGAAATAGCTTCAATTCCGACATCAATTCATTTTGCGTTGCCGCTTGAATTCATTGTGTCTCATTGCTTCTGAGCATAAAAACAATTCGCTGGATTGTTTTTATTTGCGCAGTCTTTATTTTACAAGCACTTATACCGGTCCGTGTATAGTGTTTTTCAAAAAGCCTATTTTTCAGCCCTACACGGACTTTAAGCTCAAAAAATCCTTTGTTTTCAATACTTCTATCTTGGAATCTCAATTTTTTATCCCAGAGATATCATGGGGTAATCAGAGTTGATTTTAATGTGAAATACTTATTGTATTCTGATAAAATATAAGATAGTATCTCTTTGTTTAGAATATATTAAAGGAAGCAAAATGAATTATCCTTTATCTAAGAAAAGTGATTTATGCGAGATTTGTCCTTTTAAAGAGGCTTTTTTTGTTCCTTGTTGGCATGTGGGTGAAGAAGCTGAAGTGCTTTTTGTTGGAAAGACGGCGCGGGCCTCAGAAAATAAATCAACAAAATATTGGAAAAACAGGGCTTCAGAGTTATTTTTAAACAGTTCTTGGCCCTATTGGCGATATACAAAAGAAATCGCAACATATATTTATGGAGATAATGCTTGGAATAAAATAGCTATGACGAATTTGATTAAATGTAATCTGGGGTCAACAAAAGATATGACTTCTGATTCTGTGAAAGATTTTTGCATTGTTAAGCAACAATTTATTGCAACAGAAATTAATCAAATTAACCCTAAAAAAATTATTTTTTACACGCATCCTCATTACGATAGATATCTAAAAAAAATTTTTCAAATTGAGCAAGAAAAACACTTAATGGTTATATTGGGTAAAAAAAAGGTTGATTTTTGGTTTTTTAATATAACCCTAAATGGGAAAAAGATTTCGTGTTTACGAACAGGGCACCCAGAAAGAAAAAAGAAAATAGATTTTGTGCAAGAAACGATTCAATTTTTAACAAAAAGGGAAGAAATATAAAATGTATGATATTTTGCAAAACATTAACAAACCTGCAGATTTAAAAGCTTTAAATAATGAACAATTAATTGCGTTGGCCAGCGAAATGCGCGAAGCTATCTTAAACCGCAACAGCACGATAGGTGGGCATGTTGGCCCAAATTTAGGCATTGTTGAAACGGCAATTGCATTGCATTATGTGTTTAATTCGCCAACAGATAAAATTATATGGGATGTTTCGCACCAATGCTATCCGCATAAACTTTTAACGGGTCGAAAAGAAGGTTTTATAACTGATGACGGCATGAAAAAGATTTCTGGTTACACAAACCAAGATGAAAGTGAACATGACTTTTTTAAGATCGGTCATACCTCAACTTCGATTAGTTTGGCTTGTGGATTAGCCAAAGCGCGTGATTTAAAAAATGAAAAGCATAATGTGATTGCTGTGATTGGTGATGGGTCACTTTCTGGGGGTGAAGCATTAGAAGGGTTTAATAATGCTTCGGTTTTGAATTCAAATATTATCATTATTATAAACGATAATGAAATGTCAATTGCCGAAAACCAAGGTGGCTTATATGAAAACTTGCGGTTGCTTCGAAAAACCAATGGGTTAGCTGAGCTTAATTTATTTAAAGCATTGGGTTTTGAGTATCATTATGTTGCTGATGGCAATTCTGTTCAAGATATGATCGAGGCCGTATCATCTTTAAAAGATACAAATAAACCAACTGTTTTGCATATTCATACAGTTAAAGGAAAAGGATATAAATTTGCCGAAGAAGATAAAGAAACATGGCATTGGAACGGGCCTTTTCATATTGAAGATGGCAGATCAAAATGGAATATGTCTGGTGAAAACATTAATGATTTAACTTATAACTATCTTTTAGAAAAAATTAAAACAGATGACTCAATTGTTGCTGTTAATGCAGGAACGCCTGGTGTTTTTGGATTAAATGCTGAAAGACGCGAGGCCTTAGGCAAGCATTTTGTTGATGTTGGTATTGCTGAAGAACATGCTGTTGCTTTTTCTTCTGGCTTAGCAAAAGGCGGAGCAAAGCCAATTTATTTGGTGATGAGCTCATTTATTCAACGCACATATGACCAACTTTCTCAAGATTTGGCATTGAATAATAATTCAGCTGTTATTTTGGTTGCTTGGGGTGGAATATCTGGATCTGATATGACTCACTTATGTTCTTTTGATATTTCTATGATTAGTAATATTCCAAATTTGGTATATCTTGCGCCAACAACAGTTGAAGAATATCTGTCCATGCTTGATTGGGCTGTTGAGCAAAATGAACATCCAGTGATTATTCGTCAGCCAAAAGAAATGATTCATTCTTCTTTGCCTGTTGAGGCTGATTATGGTAAATTAAACACTTATAAAATTGAAGAAAAAGGTAGCCAAGTTGCCATTATTGCTGAAGGAAGCTTTTTTAAGCTTGGCAAGATGGTTGCTAAAGAACTTGGTAAACATCATATTAAACCAACTTTGGTTAATCCACGTTATTTAACTGGAATTGATAAAGAATGCCTGAAAAATTTAAAAGATGAGCATCAGTTGGTTATCACTTTAGAAGATGGCGAGCTTGATGGTGGTTTTGGCGAAAAGATAACCCGTTTTTATGGGGTAAGCGATATGAAAGTATTAAATTATGGGTCATTTAAGGAATTTACAGATAGAGTGAGTTTGGATGAGCTTTACACACGTTATCGCTTAAAGCCAGAACTGATCGTTCAAGATATATTGGATATATTATAAAGTTGGCTTTAAATTAACAAAAGTTTGTATTTATATTTAACAAAAAAATGATTGCATAAATGAATATAGAGTGATAAAACTTTAGTTGAGTTTAAAATGGCTTTATATGAAAGGATATTCTATCAATGAAAAAATATTTATCAATTGCTATTGCAGCGTTGTTTTTATCAGGATGTGCCTCCATTGTGAGAGATGGTTATCAATCTGTTCCTGTTCAAGCAAATGTTGATAATGTTGATATTGAAATCACAAATTCTCAAGGTGCATTGGTTTATAAAGGTCAAGCTCCAACAACTGTTATGTTGAAAACATCAAAATCAGGTTATTTTAGCCCTGAAAAATATACTTTGAAAGCTTCAAAACCAGGATATGCAACACGCTATGGAACAATTGATTGGCATGTCAGCAATTGGTATATTTTGGGTAACTTAGTGTTTGGTGGTATTTTTGGATGGTTTATTGTTGATCCATTAACAGGGCATATGTATTATTTAGATGAAGTTGCTTCTGTTCAATTGCCAACAGAACAATAAGTTGTTCATTTAATAAATAAAAAAAACTCTCAATATATTGGGAGTTTTTTGTTTTATGCGTTGTCATATAGTTACTATGGGGTGGCTGGATTCGAACTAATGTAAGAATGAGTTGTTTTATCCATAGCAAACTTAAATAATTTAAGGGTTGTTGGGCATTGTTTTTTACTTAAAGAGGGAGAGTTGATTGTTTGAATAAAAGGATTGGGATAGCCTTTTTGTTAATATTTGATAATTTTTTTTCTCTAGGTTATTGAAATTTTTATTTATTTTCTTATTTTTTTTATGAAAAACTTATTGACGTTTAAAATATTTTTTGATACTTTGAAAAAGTTAGGGGTATGTTCCCGTTCTTTGTAGGTAACAAAAGAGAATTTCGATGCTGAAAAAGAAAAACGAAATGGAAAAGGGGAGATCAGTTGCAGATACTTTGGGTGGTGGTGCACTGATTGGTGTTTTATCATTAGGTGGTGTGTATGGATATAACCATGCGATGTGTTTGTATCGTGAAGCTGAAACATTGGATCAGTTGAGCGTTCTTGTTGCGGGCAGTCGTTCGTTTGATATTCCGCTTCATTTCGGTGAATTGACCGTTCTTGAAGATGGAAAATATGCACCTTATATTGTTCCAATTAGAGAGGTTGTTTCAAAAGTTAATTATCGTTCAAGTCAAACGGCATATGACGCTGGTTTGGTTGATGATGATGGTGAGGTCGGCGGTGTGACGCTTCATGATGTGCGTGAATATGAATCGTTTGACACAGCTTTGAACACGCCGGTTTGGGTTCGGGCGGAAGATGAAAAGAATTGGTCAGTTCGAATAACTGGTCTTTCTTACTCTGTGTGTGAAAAATTGTTACAAAAACACGATTTAGGTTTTGATTATGCTTATGTCGCACATCGAAACGATTCTGATAATTCACCAATAGATCCTGAATATGGTGATTTTTCAATGGTTGATAGCTCAAATAAATATGCTAACCCTCAAAAAAAATTAACGGGAGGTGTTTCAACAGAAAAACAAATTGAAAAGGTTTGTTCTATGATTGATTCGGCAAAAGGAAAAACCTCTTTAGCTCAAACATATATTAGTAATGTTAATAATGTTAAAGTAGCTGGCATTGCTTTTGGCTCTGATGAAGGTCCTTGTTATGATAAAAAAAGCTTGGCTTGTATGGCTTATGGGGCTAGATTATATAACCCAGAAACAGAAAAAAAAGACATACCACTTCAAACACTGGTGCTTCATTTTGGATCTGGTGGTTTAGATTCAAGTGTCTCATCCATTTCTCCAGCTGCAATGGATTAACAATATATCTGAAAAAAATTTTAAAGCCGATGAATAATTAACGAAATGGATTTATAATGAAGAGATATTTTAATTTGATATTATTTGCATTGATGTTTGTTCCTGCTATTGGTTTTGCGGCAAGTTCAGAACTGTTGATTCAAACAGATCGTCATTGGAATCAACAACCAATTAACCCACTTCATATTAATCAACCACAAGTAACAGTTTTAAGAATCAAAATCGCTGTTGGCGAAAAATTAGAAATGCACAAGCACCCAGTTTTAAATATTGGATATTTAACAAAAGGAGAATTATCGGTTTATTCTGATAAAGGAGATGTTTTAGTGCTGAAGGCTGGTGATCCTATTGTTGAATTGGTTGATACTTGGCACTATGGCGTTAATACAGGGGATCAAGAAGCTGAAATTGTTGTCACCTATGTGGGCGAAAAAGAGGATAGTTTAACCATCTATAATAAATAGCTTAAGTAAAGAAACATTAAATCAAAAGCTCTCGATATATTGGGAGCTTTTTTTTAGAGTAGATTCAAGGTTATGGTTAATTTATTATTGTATTTTCATTTTTCTAAAGATATACTAAGAAAAATTTGAAGAAAAGGAGCTAATGATGCAAAAAAAGATTATTGTGGCGATTTGTTGTTTTTTAAGTGGTTATTTGTTCACTTTAGGATATATAAATAAAGAAGCATTACTAGAATATGGTTCAAATTTTTCTTCCAAGATTTTTAAATCTGAAGAACCTTTAAAAAAGAATCGATTTCTTTTAATGATCAGCAGTTGGAAAAGACCGATGCTGTTATCTGGTCAAATATTAAGATTTATGAACCAAACCTATGATAATTATAAAATCAGCGTTTCAATTAAAGGAACACCGGAAGATTGGATTAGATCAACTTTTATGAAAGAGTGGCAACCCTTTATTGATAAAGGGAGTTTGCTTGTTCGATTTGATGAAAACAAAGAACAGTTAAGCAATTTATTAGATACAATCAGAAATATTCCATTAGATGAATATGATTACTTTTGCAAAATTGATGATGATGATTGGTATGCTCCTAATTATTTAGAAGAAGTTAACAGATATTTAAATAAAGAAAAAGATATTGATATTTCTTCAACACTGAATATGGTAATTTTAGATAACGGGGACGATCAAGTAAAAATGTATTATAGTCCATTGGATTGGTCTGGGCAAACGATTTGCATTTCAAGACCAATGGCAAAAGCACTGCTTGAAATTGAAGAAAATCCAGCAGCATATGAGCCACTTTATCCTGCTTCAGAAGTTTTGCGTTTAAGATCAAACAAAGAAGATGCTTTAATTCATCACTTTATTCGCGCAATTGGTGGCAAGCCTCAAGAACGAGATACCCCGAAAACAGATATAATTTATGGGCGACAATATCCTTCAATTACAAGATATTAATTCTGATCATAAAAAAAGAGCCACTCTTAACGAGTGGCTTTTTTAATAGGGTTAAATTTAAAGTTTAATTAACTCAATTTCTTTATTTGGTAAATCTTTTACACCAACACCAAGAGCAGCCAGTTTATCTCTGATTTCATCAGATTTTGCCCAATTTTTTGTAGCTCTGGCTTCTTTGCGTTGTTCTAAAAGATCGGCGATTTCTGGAGTGACTTCAACAGAAGGTGTTTGTTTGGCTTCAATATTTTTTAATTCCAAATTAAACACGCTGTCTACATGCAACAAATAGGCAAGGCGAACAGCTTCGCTTTTTTTGTTATCTTTTAAAACACCCCACATATGAGAAATAGCAAGCGGTGTTTTAATATCATCAAATAAATAATTGTTGAATTCTGATTTTAAGTTTTCAACTTCTTTGTTTTCATCTTCAGTTAATGAAGTATTATTCACTTTAGCTTTTAAAGAGGCGATGGCATCACATAAGTTTTCATAAGCTTTTTTAGCGCCATCTAAAGCTTCATCTGAAAAAACGGCAGAACTACGATAATGAGAAGTCAATGTGAAATATTTATAATGCATTGGCAAATAGCCCATTTCTTTTAAGGTATCAATGGTTGTTTTGCCTCCCGTTGATTTACTCATTTTACCAGATTTTGTGTTCAAAAATTCCATATGTAACCAATAGTTGACCCATTCGTGACCTAAATGAGCTTCACTTTGGGCAATTTCATTTTCGTGGTGCACAGGAATATGATCAATGCCACCACAGTGGATATCAATACGTTCACCCAAATATTTTGTTGACATAGCAGAGCATTCAATATGCCAGCCAGGGTAACCACGACCCCATGGGCTATCCCATTGTAAAATTTGATTTTCAAATTTAGAAGAGGTAAACCATAAAACGAAATCAGAGTCATTTCGTTTATTTAAATCTTGCTCTGTTCGAGCGCCATGTTTTAAATCTTCGCGATTTTGCCCAGAAAGAGCGCCATATTTTTCAAATTTAGCCGTATCAAAATAAACATTGCCATTTGAAAAATAAGCAAAACCTTTGTCTTCTAAAGATTTGACGAATTTAATCATATCTTCAATATGTTCAGTGGCGCGGCAAACAATGGTTGGGCGTTTTAAGCCAAGTTCTTGTGTGTGTCTGAAAAAAGTATCTTCATAATGTCTGGCAATTTCCATAACGCTTTTTTTCTCGCGTTCAGCAGCGATCAGCATTTTATCTTCGCCTTCATCATTATCATTTGTTAAATGCCCAACATCTGTTACATTCATAACGTGTTTCACTTTATAACCAGCCAAACGTAAAGTATTGGCAATCAAGTCTTCAAAGATATATGTGCGAAGATTGCCGATATGTGCATAAGAATAGACTGTTGGCCCACAGCAATACATTGTGACCATTTTTTCATTTATTGGTTTAAATTCTTCTTTGTTTCTTGTCTTTGTGTTATATAAATAAACAGTCATTTTATGTTCCCTTTATGTTTTTTTAGTTAAAAAAAGCAGCTTGAAAAAAGCTGCCTTTTGGAATAAATGTATAGCTGAAAATCAGCCCCGGCAGCATGGCTTAGGAGGTTTGACAACAGCAACAACAGTTAAAGTTTATATACATTTTTAATCCTTTTTTAATATGTTTTTTATTTTCTTATGATTTCATCTTTTTGTCAAGCAATAAATTTTATTTAATAAAAATTATTTATCTATATGGAACGCCTATAGAAATTAAACCTTAAATAATATCTATTATTTCTTCGTTGATGTTCTCTCGATTCGGGTGTTTTTAATTGCAGGCGTTGGCAAAGAGTTTTAAAAAGCATCTTTTTTTTAAGGCGCGCAATTTCATTTTATATCATAAAGTTAAACAAGAGTCAAATATCTTGGAAAACAAGTCGAATGTTTGACAAAAACAAGATAAATTTTCTTTATTTTTCAAAAAGTTGTATTAAAATTCTTTTTGTTATGATAAATTTTAATTGGCTTAAAATATTTTAAGCTTGTATTGATTAAAAAGGAGGAAATATGATTTATGAAAGTTTAAAAACTGAACGTCCATATCCAAGAGAAGAAGATTTTATTCGTCCAGGATGTGGATTAGATGGTCATGCTTATATGTCGGCAAAAACTGATTATGAAGTGTATGCTAATTCTGGTTATGGCGTTTGGAAAGATGAAGAAACGGGCGAGGTATTGTTTACAGAGCGTTCGGAATTTATTCCTGCCAATAGTTTTTATTGCAGTGGGCAAGGCGAGTGGGAAACAACTTATACAGCTCATTTCCCTTTAAAAGAAGGTCAAACCCCAGAGCAAGCTTTTAAGGAAAGAGAACGGTTAGATGCTGAAAAACAGCAATTACGCAATGCTCAACAGGCAAGAGCGCAAAAGATGAGCGAGCTTTCTCCCGAAATTTATAAAAGACTGAAAGATCGATTTGAAACGCTTAAAAGGAAGTCTGAAATCGAATTAAACCAGCAATTTGATCAAGCTGTTCAGTTGGCTTTAAAGCAAGAAAACAGAAAAAAGCAACTTGAAAAAAGAAATCAAGATCCGTTGTGGCAAGCAACAAGAGCAGCAGCCAAAATTTTGATTGCTCAAAATCAACAAAGTCAGGCCAGTTTGTTGATTAAGAATTATTTAAAACACCATGAGAATGGATAAGATTGGTTTTTAGAACGAAAAGCCTCAATCATTCATTGGGGCTTTTTTATTTTGAAGAGCTTTCTTGTTTTAAAACGGCTTTAACGGCATTTAGAAGATCAAATTCTTGTTGTGTGACCGTGAGGCGTGGTTGATATTCCCAAAGCTCTTTTTCTGATATATCGCCAGACATGAAATCAAGAAAAGCCTCTTTTTCAAATTCCAAAAATTTGGCGGTTTTTTTAATATGAGAAACTTGAAATTTCCAAGTTCCTTTTTCAAGGTCGTTCATTCTGGTTGGATGAACGTTTAATAAAAGTGCTAATTGACGTTTGCTTTTTTTAAGTTCTTTTAATCTTCTTGATAACCAATGCATCTTTGTCTCCTTAAATTTTTATAAAACTTTAGCTCTGATTTTTGGTGTTGTCAAATAAAATATAATAAAAAATGATATACTCTTGGCGCTAAAGTATATCATTTTTCGAAATTTATTTAATAAAAAGGTTTTATTTTTTTTAATAAGAAAAGCGCCTTAAAAAAGGCGCTTTAAGTTTTGTAAAGAGAAATTAATCACGTTGATTACCCATATTTTTTTGCATCATGGTAATTTTATGTAATCCCTCATTTTTTGTTTGAGATGCAATACGGTAAAGTTCTGGATTTACTTCTTTTAATGCTTCAACCATAAGCATGCGAGTTTGAAAATATTCTTGATGCCAAGAAAGAGGTTTGTTTGGATTTGGTTTATCTCTTGAAACTTCAAAGTTCATAATCTTTTCGGCAAGTAAAATTTCTTGTGCTTGGTGAGATAATCCTTTTGCCCATTGAGCTTTTTCTTCCCATTGCTTAATTTTTGTTTTATTTTTATCTTCAGGTTCAGAAGCTAATTCTTGAATAACAGATAAAACTTTTTCACCTGCAATTTTTTTTACATCAGTTTCTGTTAATGGAGCAACACCATCTGCAATGCGTTTCTTTTCAAAACATTTGTGGAGCAGGGCTGCTAAAACAGCGGTTTCTTTTTCATCTCCTGTTAAGGTGGAGTGAGCTTTAACGATATTTGTTGTTCCTTTTACTTGGTCTAACATAACAAGACCGCCACCATAAACAACGCCACTGTGTAATTTTTCGGCATAATATAGACATTTATTTTCTAACTCTGTCATAGTAATTCTCCTTTTGATATGCGAAATACGAACTAATAATACCATAATAGAGTGATATTGTCAACTTTTTCATATATTGTTAATTGATAAATTTTTAATCATGTTGCCTTGAAGCAGAAATAATTTTTTTAAGGTATTCATGAGGCAGTTTCACTTGGCCTTTCCCAACTCCTAAACGAACGCCAGGATGCGCATTTTCGCCATGATAATCAGAACCGCCACTTTTAAGTAATCCAAGTTCATCAGCCATCTCATTGTATAGCTTCATTTCTTCTAAACTCATATCCGAATGTTGCACTTCAATTCCTTGTAGCCCTTTATCTTTTAATCTTTTAACTTCAAGATAAAGATCTTGCCCTTTTAAACGGATAAGGCAAGGATGTGCTAATATGCTTACGGCACCTGTTTCCCTGATAAAATTGATAATTTCTTCTGGGCTTGGGGATTTTTGCTTCACATAAGCTGGGCATCCTTTATTTAAAAGTTTTTTATACCCAGTTTCTTTATCAGGAATTTGTTTTGTGTTATATAAGAAGTTAACAATATGAGGTTTGGCTAGTAGAGGTCTTAAATTGCCTTGTTCATCATAAGCAACTTCATTAAACGTAATTGAAAAGCCTAGTTTTGATAATTTATCAATTCGTTGTTCGCAAGCTTCAATTCGATAAGATTTCAAAAGGCGTTGGCGTTCATAATAAGGCGATAAATCTTGAATGTTAAGAGCCAAAATTTCAATTGTTGCTGGATGATCAACACTAAATTCGCATCCATTTATGGCCTTTATATTTGGATATTTTAAAGCTTCCTTTTGAAAAGAAACGCAACCTTCAACTGAATCATGATCTGTAAGCGCTAATCCCGTTAATCCAATATCATGAGCTTTTTTTAAAAGTTCTGCCGGCGTATCTGAACCATCTGAAAAGCAAGAGTGTGTATGTAAATCAATCATTAGGAACCTCTTTGATTTTGGTTGTCTTTAGTTAGAGTCTTTTTTTTAGTAATAAATATTGGGTTATTCTTCATAACAGTATTTAATATGGTTCTTTTTTCAGTAGGTGATATTTTTTGAAGGCAAGATAAAAAAGCTTTAGTTATAATAGATGATGAAAGGCTAATAGGGGTTTCGCCTTGTTTGTTTTTTGCATTTATATCCGCACCTCTTTTAAGTAATGCTAAAATCACTTTATCCATCTTTTCTTTTTGAACCGCTAGATGAAGTGCCGTATTTCCATTTTTATCTGTTTTATGAACATTTGCTTTTTTTTCAATGAGAGCGAGTAATAAACTTTCATCAGCTTTATTATTGATGCCATACATTAATGGTGTTTCACCTTGTTTGTTTTGGGCGTTTATGTTTGAATATTTTAAGATAATGTTTTTAAGAAATGTAAGCGCATATTCTTTATTTTTCGTTGCTAAAATATGTAAAGGTGTATTGCCGTTTTTATCAGGAGCATATAAATCATTTGAGTGGTGATCTTCTAAAAAATTCTTTAGCTTTATCGCATAATTAAACCCATCTCCTGTGGCGTTCAAATATGTTATTTTATCGCCTAAAAAGGTTAATCCTTCTTTTGTGTAAACGTTTTTTGGATTTGCGCCTAGTTTAATCAGAGACATTGAATAATCAGATAAGTAAAGTTGTTTCCTTAACCCAGATATAACATGCCCGTAGCGCATGTCTCCTTTATCTAAATAAGATTCAATTGTTTTTCGTATAAAAGAGGTAATTCCTAAAGCAAGTTGAAGGGGTGTTTCGCCTTTTGAATTTGCTTGATTGATATCAATCCCATCTTTAACCAATTCTTTTATTTCTTGAATATCAACATAGCTTTGTTTTAAACGATGAGTGATCAGTGTTTCACTCTCTTGTGTGTTATCTGTTTTAGATGCCATACTTCCTCCGTTTATTATTACGGCTATTTTTACCATAAAAAAACGTTTGTTTCAAGGTTTTTTATTGGAAGCGTTGGCGTTCTTCAGTTGGAAATAAAGAGATTTGATGGTTTGAAATCAATTTTTTTGATAACCGTTTATTTTCAATTTCAAGCTGCTTGATTTTAAGTTTAAGGGGAATGGTTTCTAATGAAGTTTTGTGTCCTAAATCAAGAGAAGATTGATGCATTTTATTTTGAACAAGTGGATTAGCATCATGCGCTAACAAAAGATCGATTAATTCTATTTTTTCTTTCATAACGGCTAAATGAAGAGGGGTGTTGCCATTTTTATCAGGGGCGTTTACATCCAATTCTTTGCGATTTAAAATGCTTTCAAGCATTTGTTTATTTCCTCTTAAAACGGCAAAATGCAAAAGTGTTTCTTGATTTTCATTGGTAAAAGAAATATCAGCTCCGTGTTTAATTAAAGGGATAATAAAGGGGTATCTATGGTGATTTAAAGCTGTTTTTAAAACCGAGTTACCTTTTGCATCTGTTTGAGTTAAATCTGAAAGAGATATAATTTTATCAATCACTTTTTCTTTTAATGTTTCGTTGGATGAAAAAAGAAAAAGTGCATGTTCTTCAAAGGAATAATCAATTGGCGATTTAAGCATTTTAAATAAAATGGTATCTCCTTGTTGATCTTTGCTTGTTAATTTAAAATTATCTGGGAAGCCAAGAACCACAAAACCTTGATGTTGAATTTTATTAAAAAGATTAATGTTTTCTAAATCTTTTTGATTAAATTTTGCTCCTTTACTAATCAAAAACAAAAAGTTTGAATAATTGTTGCTTACTTTAAAGGAAGACATAGCGGTATGCTGTGTTGCATAATATAAAGGGGTATGTCCTTGTCGATTAGAACAATTTATATCATTTGTTTTTTCAACGATTTCTTGAACAATTTTTAAAGAAGCTCGATCATTTTTTTGAAATAAATCAGTTAAAATTGTTTCCCCATTTTCTTGTATGGTATTAAACACGCTTGTTGGCGTTGAACGAACCAGTAAAACATCTTTTTCACTGAGAGACTCAATATTTTTAGCCAAGGGTGTTTGGTTTTGATTGTTTAATAGAGAGGCACTTGCCCCTTTTTTAATCAAATATTCGCTTAAAAAAGAATAACCAGCCAGCAAGTGGAGTAGGGTGTTGCCGTTTTTATCTTGAGCGTTTAAGTCTATAAGAGAGGAGGGGGCATATCTTCCATTTAAAATATCTTCAAAATCATCATTCTTATTAATAAGTTGAAAGAATTTTTTCTCATTAAACTTTTGTTTATTTTGCGCAAGGTCAAATGCTTGCTCAATTGGTGATTTTAAATGAAAAAAGTTTTTTATAAATAAGTTTAGCGTGCCCATTTTCTCCCTTTCTATTTTTATTTCGGTGAGTTTATCATTAAAAAAAGACAAAATCAAGCAGGTTTTATTTAAAATTTAATAAAATTCTTTAGGGAAGGGGAATAGATGTTTTCTTCTTTATTTTATTTAAAGTAGATGAGGGTCTATGGGAAGAAAAAGGCTTATAAAGATAGATCATATCCCTTTTCATATTATCATAGCTTATTCTTATTCAGCCAAACCATAGTTATCAAGATTAAAGAAATTAATTAAAATATTTCTTATTATTCATTATGTTATATTTATAGTATTAAATAATATTTATTATGCGACATAAGGGGCCGGCGGGGCGCAGCCCCGTTTTTTAGGCCAAACCGTTAAGAAAAGAGGGGCGTTTACGTTATTTTGTTTTGCAGAATGAAGTTTCAAAAAAATTTTAAGGAATTTAATGGGTTTTAAACCAAAAAAAGGGAATGCTTTTTATGAGATTATAAAAAATAAACTGTAATCAAAAAAGAAAATCAATATAACTGATGAACGCTATTTCAAAGAGGATCAAATCAATATCTTTAAAATATTTAATTCAATTGATTTAATTTAGAAAGAACAAAAAAGAAGGAAAGGGAATTCATTAAAAAGAAAACAGATTTCTTAAGAAAAAAGAGTTTGACATATTATTTTATTTATGCGTATTAATAAGATATCATATCATTTGATGAGGGGGATTCTTATGAGATTAAGTGCATTATTATGTTCGGCAATTCTATTTCTTACGGGATGTGCTGGTTCTCAGTCATCTTTATCGCAATCAGAAGCAAATGATTTTCAAATAAAAAAAACAATTTGTTTTATGCGTCAAGAAGTTGTTGATATGTTTAAATCAACACCAGTTAAACAACCTGTTTGTTCTGGAAGCATTGTGAAGGGCTGTCAACCTGTTCTTTATTTTGATTTAAATTCAGATAAATTATTCGAGGAATCAATTCAAAATTTAGATTGGGTTTCTTTAAAAATGCTTCACTATGATCGATATCAAGTCACTTTAATAGGTCATGCAGATCAAGCTGGGGATGAAAAAGATAACTTATTGTTGTCAGAAAAGCGCGTTAATACTGTTAAAAGTTATCTATTAGACCAAGGGATTGATGAATCAAGAATTCAGGTTTTGTTTAAAGGGGAAATGGATCCAATTTGCGAAGAAGATTTTTGCAATGAATTAAACAGACGGGTTGAAGTTTATCTTCACCCTGTAAATACAGAAGATAAGTCAAATTAAAATAAGATATCTATAAAAAGATTGACAAATATTATTGTAAAAATAGTAATTTTTTTTTGACAAGAAGGATATGTTAATGTTAAAATGATAAGAAAAAAAGGGGGAAATATGATACCAGTAAGTATTTTAAGTGATTTAGGAAAATGGGTAAATGAGGAACATACAGATGAGATGTTTCATTCTTATTGTGCCAGAATTGCAAAACGATTGCTTGGGAAACGAGAGGATTTTTCAAAATATTCATTGCGGTTTAAGTTAGCGGATGACAGTGTAACAAATAATGCAGCCTTTATTATTGAACCGGATGAAAATGGCATATATTATATTGAAATTAATAAAGGCCTTTTAAAAAATATTGAAACAGAAGATATGCTTGCTTTTGTTATTGGCCATGAGTTGACGCATTTTAGGTTAGATAGACAAGGAAAAACAGGTTCTTCATCTAAGTTAGAAGAAGGTTTGGCTGATGCAATGGCGATTGAACAAATGGCTGAGGCGGGATATGATCCCAAAGAAGCCTATAAGTTCAGAAGTATGAGCATGCCTAAACGTCAAAGACAATTTGGGGAATATATCGCCAGTTTAAGAGATGAACACTTGATGCGCGAAGATAACCTGTTTTTAATTGAGGCAAAACTAACACAAATGAATCAAGATGAATTCAGTGTTTCAGATATGCATCCAACGCCGATTTCAGATGAATTAAAAAATCTTTTTTTAGAAGGCGAATATTCTTCGTTTGCAAATAAAATTCAATCTCGGTTAGAAGGTCTTTCCTTTGAAGATGCGTTGGAAGAGGTTAAAACCCATAGTCTTCATCTTGCCTTTTCAAATAGGGTAACAAAGCAGTTGTTTGATAGTTTAAATGATTTAGCAGAAAAAGAAGGCGTTTCATCTGAAGTCTTTGATGAAAAGATGATGGATTATGTTGTTCACTTAATGGATGAAGAACTTGATTTAAGTAATTATGATAAATATAAATATGGCTATCTGATACCAGAAATAATCAGGCGTATTTCACCAGAAGGATTAAAAAACAATATATCCAAAATTTATCAAACAAAATATATTCAAAATTTAAGACGTTTGATGACGGATTTTATTAATGTAACAGAAGAAGAAAAAGCTTCAAGGCTTGCAACTGAAATTTTGGATATTGTTGAAGCCACGAATACCAGAACATTAAATAAAATTTTAACTCCTTATTTGAGCGAAAATTTATTCCCTTGTTTTGAAATAGAGAAAAAAGCTTCATCTGAACAAGAAGAAATTTATGCCCCGTGGAATAAGTTTTTACCAATGATTTATCATTATACACAAGATGGTAAAAATACATTTTGTTATAAAGATAGAGAAATCAGAGATTTATTGTTGTTAATGGGCGTTTTTGATTATCGGATTGCTCAGTCTGATAGGGTATATTATATCAAAAATGAGTTATCTAAACCACAAATAAGAATGCCAGAAGGTTCTCCTTATTTGTTTGACTTTAAAACAAAAGATTTGATTAGGGCAGATGGTTCCATTCAATTGGGAGGATATTCTCTTCAAGCTAGAGAAGAAGAACGCAATAAGTATTGGATTGTAGCTTCTGCTCCTTTATATGCCAGCAAACTTGAGCAAGCCATTATAAGAGAAAAAGATATTTTAGATGATGTTGTTCAAAAAGAGGTGGATTTAGAGAGTTCTGATTTAAATAAAGAAGAATATTTTTCAAATTTGTGTGATTTAAAATTCTTTACACATAAGGATGCTTTTCGCATCATTGAGGGTGTGTATCCGGCATATCTTGAAACGATAATGCCAGATGAATATGGAAAATACTTTGAAAATCCAGAATTGCTTTTTCAATATAATCAAGGCGATAAACAAAAAGATGCTGTTTTATTTGAAAAAATTAAGCTTTTTTTGCCACATTTAAAAAATATGCCGCAACACACTCAAAAAAAATGTTTAGAAAAATTGTTTTATGTTATTCTTCAAACCTGTGAAAAAGATCAGCAAATATCTTTAGTAAGTGAAATTGCTAAAAATGATTTGTTTCCTCATTTTGATTCAGATCATCAATTGATGCTATTGAATCAATTGGATCATCATCAAAGTTATACAGATGTGTTAAAAGAGGTTTTAAAAACAAAAAAGCTTTTAACAATAGAAGATTTAGATAGTGAATTAGAAAAGCTGACTTCTTTCCATCAAAACCTTATATCTCGATTAGATAAAGTTCCCATTTGTTCGGAAACAATGGGTGGTGTGCTTCTTTTCTCAAATAGGGCCTCTGTTTATAGAGATGATAAGGAAAACATATCTCTTGAAAGTTTTGAAAAAAGTTCTTTAGATACTTTGACCATTTCTAAAGGAGTGTTGCTTTTATCTTATCTTGAAAATAAAAAAGAGGCGCAATTTGATTTAATGGCGTTGATGAATAAGTATAACGGGTCAAGTTTAAATTTATTTCAATCCCATGAATCTGTTAATCCTATTACTGTTTTGAGAGATGTGTTCCATTCAAGAAAAATATTAGAGCGTTTTGTTGAAAATGAAGAAAATTGGCCAAAAGATATTGAAGAAAGAATAAAACTTTATGTCTTTTTGAAAAAGAATGCTCTTTTCCCAGAAAATCGCGTTTTTGAATGCGCGAAAATAAGAGAAATTTTAAAAGATATTTCTCTTTTGCCACTTGAAAAACAAGAAGAATATTTATCATTTTTACTGGTAAAAAAAGGAAGAATCCCTGATCCTGAAATGCGACAAACCGCCATAGATTTGTGGACCAGCGCGGTTGCAAACTTATTAGGGCAAGATGATGGTTCAAATGAATATCTTGAAAAATTAAAAGAATATATTGAACCGCTTAGAAAAATTGATCAGATTCAGGCTGAAAAAGAAACATTTTCTGTTATCAAACAAAATGCCATAAATAGGTCAGAGCAGGGGTTAGTTGCTGAAGATGCTGAAATCATTATGTCTTCTTTAGCGAATAAAATTTTATCTCAAAGGGCTGCTTCTTTTTATCTTGAACCAGTGCCAAGTTTATCACAACTATCTTTTACAACTGCAACTGTTACAGACACAATCGCTGAAGCGTTATTTCAATCCATTGCTAAATTCCCAGATAAAATGGAATTAACAATTGATTTTTTGATTAATCCATTAACGCCTGAACGTCAAGAAAAATATTTTCAGGAGTTGTTTGAAAAGGCCCGTTTTCCATTAAATATGTTAAAAGAAAAATTAACACCACAGCAAATGGGCCTTTTTTATGAAAACTTTTGGGCATCTTCTTTGCAAGTTAGAACTTTGATGATGAAACGCATGGTGGATTCAAAGAAAAAAGATGATGAAGGCAATTGGCAGGCGGCCTTTGATTTTGTGTTCAAAAAAATGTTTGAAGAAGATAATGGGGCAGTCAAAAAAGATGAAACAGAATTGATCCGAACCATTTTAAAATCATATGTTTCAGAAAAAGGATTTTATGAAAGAGAATTTATTTTAGCTGCCATGTTAACCGCTTCTCATAAAGAAGTTGAAGGCGAAACCATTTCAAGAGGGAAAGCTTTAAGGCTCTTTTTGGAAAAAATGGGTCCAAGTGAAGTTAAGTTAGGCCAAGCAATAGCATCATTCCCGGGTACGCCTTTAGATATAAAAGAAGAATTGCAAAATTTAAAAGGGGATGCTAATCCGCCATCCAGATGGCAATTATTCAAATGGATGGATAGTGAGATGAATGATGAATATCAGCAAGGCGTTGAAAAACTTGGCAAATTATTGGGTTCAGCCTCATACTATGTGACAACCAGAGTGCATAAAAAATCAGGGGAGTCAAAAGTTGTTGGTTTTTTAAGACCAAAAGCCAGACAATTAAGGTTGACAGATGAAGACCGCGCTCATCATATTCATATGAAGTCTGGTTTTTATACGTTGTATCAAATGTCGCAAAAGTTGTCTTCGTTAAAAAAAGAAGATGCGCCGTCATTAACATCAGACTCAAGAAAAACTCTTCAAATTTTGGGATCGCATCTATCTCGTTTGATTGAAGCTGCAAATAATTCATCTAAAAATGAATTAGATATGCAAATTGGCGCTCAACAAGCTCAAATTGCGCATGAAGAAATTTATGGCGGAAAAGTAATTGATGTAGATGGCTTTTCCTTTAATATTGAATCAGCTAAATGGGATGTAATTTCTGATAACTTTAAAGAAATGAGCGAAGTAAAAGGAATGCATTTTAATGATTTACCTGATGGTCGTCAGAAAAAAGCTGTGGCAATGGCTTATTTAACCCTTGAATTAGGGCAAATATTATCCGGCCGTCCCTTTGATCATGATCGGCATGGTGCTCAGTTGAAAGTAAATTTACCGTTGCAGAAAATTGGCATATTTGATAATGGAGCTTTAATGATGCATTATCCAACGGGAAAAGAAAAAGAAGAGTTGGGTCGAATATTGGGGAAAAGTTATTCCTTATCAGAAAAACAAAATATCAGTATTGCCAAAGCATTTGAAGAAGTTGTTCGTTCTGAAAAAGCGCC
This sequence comes from Alphaproteobacteria bacterium, assembly GCA_045655105.1. Lineage (GTDB taxonomy): Bacteria > Pseudomonadota > Alphaproteobacteria > CAAHEQ01 > UBA3637 > RGIG4140. The sequence goes on from JAZOOQ010000043.1 coordinate 26,841, forward strand.
ATCAGAATATGTGTTAAATGTTCAAAAAGGATTACTGGCTTTACAAGATTTCATGAGTGTATTATCAAAAGAAGAGTTGAAACAAGTGTTATTGAGCACTCTTTATGCCTATCCTTTGGATCCAAAAATTAAAAATGGATTTTTAAAAACAGCAAAAATTCCTTTCTTGAAAAAAATAGCTCTCAAAACTTATTTAGCTTTTAATGGGTTATTTAAAAAAGCAATTGGGGAGCCATCTGTTAAAATCAGACAAGGATCACCTGAAGAAAGAGAGCCAACATATCAAATTTCGCGCCCAAAACCCATGGTAATTGAAGATATTATTACCAGGATGCAAATAGAGAAAAAGAAAGATAAACGTCTGAAAAAAGAAAAACAACAAGGACATGATTTAGCTGCGCATAAAAATTCTGGAAGTAATCGCTAATGGTTTAAAAGGGCATTCTTTTAAAAGATAATGGTAATATGGCCTATTACAATAATGGGATTGTTTTGTTTGTTTTAAAAAATTGACAAAGTTAAAAAAAAGGATTATAATAGCCAACAATAAAAGATTTTTTATAAGAGGAAAGGTGTTTATTGCATGAACAGTCAACAAAAAATTTTGAATGAGAATTTTTTATATTATGTGCAAGAAAATAATATCGTAAAGGCAAAAAAATCACTTGAGGCTGGAGCTGATGTGAATGCTTTAGATGAATCGTTTGGCAGATCTGGGCTTATGTATGCTATTTTTAATGAAAATATGGATATGTTTAAGATGTTGCTTGAAAAAGGAGCAAATCCAAATAAATTAGCTGATTATAGAAATAATTATTTTTCTCCTTTAATGGCTTGTGCAGCGATGAATTCATATAAAGAAGCAACAGAAACCCAAAAAGAAATGGCAAAAATTTTGATTGAAAAGGGCGCTGATATTAATGCAACAAATTATCACGGCAGAACAGCTCTTGTTTTAAGCGTTTTTTATTGCCAACCAGAAATGGCAGAGTTGTTAATTAAAAATGGAGCTGATGTGAACAAGGTAAAAGAGGGTGAACCAACAGCCTTAAAGATTGCTCAATTGAATTGGTCTAAATATAAAAGTTTCGAACAAGTGATTAAACTTTTGGAAGAAAAAACAGAGCAATCATCAAATCTGATTGCAAAACCTATTACTAAACAAGAAGTAAGGATTTCTAAAAATCAAATGGAATCTGTTAATCATCAAAATGATGGAAACTAATTTAAAATTTGTTTAATTTATTGGTAAAAAAAGGTGACCATTTGATTGGTTGCCTTTTTTAAGATATTTTCTCAATGCGAATTTAAATATGAGGTTAGAGATAAAAAAGAAAATTAAAAACGCATGAAATGCGTTTTAATTGTTGAAATTTAAATCAGCTAATGCTTGATTTATCCCTCATATTCATTCGGGAACCTAGCTAAAACCAGGGTGTCTATAGTACACTAACCAGCGCATCTTACTGATGAATGGTCACTTTTTCTTGAGCTTTTTATTTTCTATTCTTTTCAAACAAAAAAGCACTCCTTAAGGAGTGCTTTGGTGCGGAAAGCCGGAATCGAACCGGCACGGGAGCAAAGTCCCAACAGATTTTAAGTCTGTTGCGTCTACCAGTTCCGCCATATCCGCATAAGAAATCTTGAATTGGTAGATTCGATAGATGACATCATATCTTAAAATAAATCACTCGTCAAGAGTTTTTTTGAAAAAAAGTAAAAATTTTTCATTTTTTTTATAAGTGATTATTTTTTTTATGAAAATAAATTAAAAAAATATCAAATTTAAGATTGATCCCTAAAAAATGATGTAAGAAAAATAATGCTAAACTAAAAATAAACTACTTTTAGAAGCTTCTTTTATTTAAAATCAATATTTTTTATAAATATCTCTTGATAAATGTTTTAAAAATATGCTATTTTCTTTTATACACAAAGAGAAGGAGCTTTACGATGGATGAATTTGATAAAATCAGAGAGTTAACTGAAGATTTAACAAATAGGCGGGAACCAAGTTTCACAGGGTTTTATCAGACTAAAACTTCTGAACCAGAGCAAAAAAAAGAAGAAACACAAGAAGTTTCAGCTGTGTCTTTACAATCTTCATTTGATTCATCTGCGAAAACTGTTGAATTAACTTCGGCTGTAATTGCTAAAATTCCAGAAGAAACTGTTTTGCCAAAAGAGGAATCTGTTGAATTAAAGCCTTCTGTTGAATCAGAACCTGAGATTAAGATTTATGATTTTTCAAAACCAATTGATGAAGAAATTTCCTTTATTCCATTAGAAGCAGACGCTCAAATTGAAGAAAAAAACTTTCCTTCTTTAAAATTGCATTTGATTTTGATTTCGGTTCTTGTTGTTGTTTTGGGGATTTCTTTAACTGGATTTTTTATTTTTCAGGCAAGTGAAGCAGAAACAGACGAAGTTGAAACCATTTTGGCATCCCCAGATGCTGTGAAAGAATTGCCAGAGCATGCAGGTGGCATTGTGATTCCAGATCAAGATAAATTGGTTTATAATCGTATCCGTTCTGATAATGTGACCACAAAAGTGGAAAGTTTGTTTCCTGAACCTGAAAAGCCTGTTGTGCCTCAAATTTTGGCTATTGAGCAAAATGCGCCTGAAGCAACATTTGTTGATGTGAAAGAGATGAAAACAGTGAATCCTCTTGAAGAAGAGAAAAAAGAAATTAAAGTTGTTGAACAAAAGAAAGAAGAATTAAAAGTTGAACCAGTTCAACAAGTTTCACCTGTTCAAAAAGTTGTTGCTCCGGTTATTCAAAAAGAAGAGGTTTTAGCCCCTAAAAAAGAAGTGATTGAATTAGCCCCTGTTGAAAAGGTAACAGTTAAAAAAGAAGTTAAACCGACGCAAAAAGAAATTTGGCGTGTTCAATTATTTGCTTCTAACAATAAGGCAGCGGTGGAAAAAGCTTGGAAAGTTATGAAAACCAAACATGTGAAGCTTTTATCCAATATGTCATATATTATCAAAAAGGTTGAAATTCCAAGAAAAGGGGATTTTTATCGTTTGCAAGTTGGACAATTCCCATCCAGAGAAATGGCTGATGGCATGTGTTCAAAATTAAAGGCAAAAAAACAAGATTGTATCCCTGTTAAATAAGAAGGATTAAAAATGAATAATTTTTTATATGGTTTAAGTGTTTGGGCCATTCCATTGGTTCTTTGTATGGTTATTCACGAGTTGGCGCATGGATATGTTGCCATGAGGCTTGGGGATAAAACAGCGCAAAGAGCCGGGCGTTTAACTTTAAATCCTGTTGCACATATTGACCCTATGGGAAGTATCTTTCTTCCTTTAATTCTTGTTTTATCATCTTCGCCTGTTTTATTTGGATGGGCTAAGCCAGTTCCTGTGAATTTTAGTGCCTTAAATAACCCTAAAAGAGATATGGGTCTTGTGGCGGCAGCAGGTCCTATTTCAAATATTTTATTAGCTATTCTTTTTGTTTTTTTTGGCAGAATTGTTTTAGAAATTGTTCCTGTTTCTTCCCCAGTTTTCATGTGGTTAAGAGATAATATTATGAATGGAATTTTATTTTCTCTTATTTTAGCCGTTTTCAATTTATTGCCTATTTTGCCTTTAGATGGCGGAAGAATTTTAGTTTCTCTTTTGCCCAAAAAATTAGCCTATCAGTATCAGCAAACAGAAAGCTATGGGATGTATATTTTATTAGGGTTAATGATTTTGCCATTTGTTTTGGGCATTAATATTATCGGGTTATTTATAGGAAGTATTTTACCTTATTTATATGAATTTATTATGTGGTTAGCATTTTAAAAAATCCGCCAAAAGGCGGATTTTTTATTTCCTTTTAAATTTTGCCAGTTGATCCAAATCCACCGCTTCCACGAGAAGTATTTTCTTCAATAGTTTCAGTTTCTTCAATTTGAGCATGAATCACTGGGCAAATAACAGCTTGAGCAATGCGTTCACCAGGATTAATTGTGAATGGTTTATCGCTTAAATTAATTAAAGGTGTTTTAATTTCACCACGATAGAAGAAATCAACAGTGCCAGGGGAATTAATGATGCCAATGCCATGCTTTGCAGCTAATCCGGAGCGCGGTCTAATTTGCAATTCATAATTAAAACCCATGTCATTATCAGGGATCATTTCCATTTTAATGCCACAAGAAATCAGTTTGAATTCATTAGGTTCTAATGTGACTGGTTCGCTGATTGCGGCTCTTAAATCAAACCCAGAATCTCCAGGATGCTTATATGAAAGCTTTTCCCATTCTTTATCATATGAAGGTAAATATTCAATTTTTATTTTAAACATAATTTTTCCCTTTTTGATCGAATTTATAACAGGGCTTAAATCTAAAGAACAAATTTTTTATTGTCAAATAAAAAAACAATAAAAAATGATTGATTTTTTCAAAGAAATCTATATAGTAAGTTTTATATTTTTAATATGAAAAGGAGATATAATGATGTTTATTTCAAATGCTTTTGCTGGAACGGTTGGAACAGTTGCTCAAAATACACCTGGTGGGGGTGATTGGGTGTCACTTTTACTTCAAATCGCTCTTGTTTTTTTAGTGCTTTATTTATTACTTATTCGTCCTCAACAAAAACGCTTTAAAGAACATGAAAAAGCTTTAAATAGCATTAAAAAAGGCACAAAAGTTATTGTTGGGGGCATCATGGGTTCTGTAACAACAATTGAAGAAGATAAACTCAAAATTGAAATTGCAAAAAATGTGGAAATAACAGTTGTTAAAGCATATGTTTCTCAAGTTTTAGATGAAAAAAAATAAAAAGGAAATAAGATGTTTGGATATTCTAAATTTAAAATAGGTATTGTTGCATTAACAATATTTTTAGGTATTTTGTTTTCGGTTCCGACATTTCTTTCGGAAGCAACACTTAAAAGTTTGCCAAAATCTGTTCAAAGCTGGTTTAAACCAATCACGCTGGGGCTTGATTTGCAAGGCGGTTCATATTTGTTAATGGAAGTGGATACACAAGATCTTTTAAAAGAAAGATTGGTCACCTTGGCAGATTTATCTCGTTCTGATTTACGTAAAGGAAAAATCAGATTTTCTGGGTTAACTGTTGAAGAAGGGCAAATGAAAGTTCGCATTTTAAATGCTGGAGACGTTATGTCTGCTCGTGAAATTATCAGAAAAATTGAACCTTCATTGTTAAATATTGAATCTGAAGAAAATATGCTTAAAGTTTCTTATACTGAAAAAGCAATTGAAGAAATGCAAAGAAAAGCTGTTGAACAATCTGTTGAAATTGTTCGTCGTCGTATCGATGAACTTGGCACAAAAGAACCTCAAATTCAACAACAAGGTATGAATAGGATTGTGATTCAGTTACCAGGGGTTCAAGATCCATCAGAAATTAAAGCATTGCTTGGTAAAACAGCTAAAATGACATTCCATTTAGTTGATGAAGAAACATCTGTTCAAGCAGCTCAAATGGGTAAACTTTCTCCTGATTCAATGTTGGTTACAGGTGATGAAACAGGTTATATTGTTTTAAAACGTCGTGTTGTTGTGAGTGGATCGCAATTAGATGGAGCTAAAGGAAGTTATGATGAAAATGGGGCTCCTGCAGTTTCATTTAGCTTTAAAGCAGCTGGCGCTAAAGAATTTGCAAATGTGACGCGCGAAAACGTTGGTCGCAGACTGGCCATTGTTTTGGATGGAAAAGTTTTAAGCGCCCCAACAATTAACACGCCAATTACAGGTGGTCAAGGTGTCATTACAGGTAATTTCACAATGCAAGCAGCCAATGATTTGGCTTTGATGCTTAGAGCAGGGGCTTTACCTGCACCTTTAATTGTTGCCGAAGAACGCGTTGTGGGCCCAGGGCTTGGGGAAGATTCCATTAAAGCTGGAACAGGCGCTTGTTTAATTGGTTTGGCCTTTATCTTTATTTTTATGTTAGTGGTTTATGGCTCTTTTGGAATTATTGCCGATATCACCTTATTGGTTAATGGAATTTTATTATTGGCTCTTTTAAGCCTTTTAAATGCCACTTTAACATTGCCTGGTGTGGCAGGTATTGCTTTAACGTTAGCCATGGCTGTTGATGCAAATATTTTGATTATGGAACGCATGAAAGAAGAAATTCATCGTGGCATTAAAAACCCACAAGAAGTTATTAAAAGAGGTTTCGCTGGTTCTTTCTCTGCCATTTTTGATGGCCAGTTAACAACTCTTTTTGCAGCTCTTTTCCTCTTTATGTTAGGATCAGGCTCAGTGCGTGGATTTGGTATCACATTGGGTCTTGGGTTAGCAACAACAATGTATGCAGCCATTGTTGTCAATAAAGTGATTTTCATGATTTGGTATATGATTAAAAAGCCAAAAACAATTAATATATAAGAGGCTATACATGTTAAAAAAATTATTTAGAAAAAGAGATTATAATTTTGATTTTATGAAGATTCGAAAAATCGGGTTTTCAGTTGCTGTTGCCTTAGTTCTTGCCAGTATTGCATCTTTTGTTGTAAAAGGGTTAAATTTTGGTATTGATTTTCAAGGTGGTATTTTAGTTGAAGTTTCCTCAACGAAATCTGTTGATATTTCAACACTTAGAAAAGATTTAAATGGATTAAAAGATTTATCTATTCAATCAGCTGGTCTTGATGGGAATATTTTCCTTATCCAAGCTCAACCTGAAAAAGGCCAAACAGGCAGTCAAGTTGTTGATCAAATCAAATCCATTTTGGGATCTGATTTTAATTATGAACGCGTTGAAGTGATTGGCCCAACAATTGGGGAAGAATTAAAGAAAAATTCTTTATTGGCTTCTGTTTTGGCTCTTTTAGCCATTGCCATTTATATTTGGTTTAGATTTGAATGGCCATTTGCTATTGGTTGTTTAATTTCTTTAGCCTTTACCTTAATTGTTGTTCTTGGCTTATTCTCTGCTTTTTATTGGGAATTTGATATGGTTGTTGTTGCGGGTGTTCTTTCTTTAGCAGGGTATGCTTGTAATGATACAATCGTCACTTATGATCGTGTACGTGAAAACTTAAAGAAACATCGTGCAAAATCAACAGATGCAATTTTAAATCAAGGGATTAATGAAACATTATCTAGAACTATTTTAACAGGTATTTCAACGCTTGTTATGATTTTTGTTTTGCTTGTGATGGGTGGAACAACATTAAGAGGATTCTCTCTTTCATTATTCTTTGGTATTTTATTTGGAACATTTGCTTCTATTTTCGTTGCTGTTCCATTGCTCAGATATTTTGATATCAAAGTCTTGGGTGATGAAACTGCAGGGGCTTATAAACCAAAAGAATAAAGAATAAAGAATAAAATAAATAAAACGCCTCCTTTTTTAAGGGGGCGTTTTTATTGCATATAGAAAACCACCAGCTAGGCCACTTGGTTCCTTTTTTATGCAAAAAAATACCTCTATATATGAAGAGGAAGCAGATGAATAACTTTTGCGCATAGAACAGTATATATAAAAAAATAAACCGCTTTGTTTTTTAAAACGGTTTATTTTTCTATGAACTAAAAAGAGACTTCTTTTTATTCGCTTTTAGCTAATTGTTCATAAAGTTTAAAGCGGTTTTCAATTTGCTTTTGCGCTTTTTGAACTAATTCTTCGTAATGATCGGCATTTGTTTGTTTCACCGCTTTAAAGCGAGATTCAAGTGCCATAAATTCCGAAACGGGTTTTGTTGGCTTACTATCCAATTGGAATGGATTTAAACCTTGTTCGCTTCGTCTTGGATCAAAACGATAAAGTGGCCATAATCCTGTTTCAACGGCAAGTTTTTGATGATCAAGACCTTCTTTGCCAATATCATAACCATGAGAAATACAATGGCTATATGCAATAATCAATGATGGGCCATTAAAGCTTTCAGCTTCGTTTAAAACTTGCAATGTATGCATGTCTTTTGCACCTAAGGCAATGCTTGCAACATAAACCCCACCACTTGAAGCTGCAATCATGCCTAAGTCTTTTCGTGGTAATTCAGAACCTGCAATGGCAAATTTAGCTGAAGCACCGATTGGCGTTGCCTTAGAGCGTTGACCACCTGTATTTGAATAAACATTGGTATCCATTACCATAATGTTAACGTTTTTACCGCTATATAATACGTGATCTAGCCCACCATAACCAATATCATAAGCCCAACCATCGCCACCTAAAATCCAAACAGATTTTTTAACTAAATAATCAGCATTATCAAGTAAAAGTTTGGCTTTTGGTGTTAAAATGCGTTCTAATTTTTCTTTTAATTCTTGAACGCGTATGCGTTGTTCTTGAATGCCTGTTTCATTTGATTGATCGGCATTTATAATGCTATCAACCAATGTTTCGCCAACTTCAGCACTCATTTCTTTTAAAAGTTGTAAAGAAAATTCTTGTTTTGAATCAACACTTGTTCGAATACCTAATCCAAATTCAGCATTATCTTCAAATAAAGAGTTTGCCCAAGCAGGACCATATCCATTATTATTTTTTGCATAAGGAGTTGTTGGTAAGTTGCCACTATAAATGGAAGAACAACCCGTTGCATTAGCAACAATTAAACGATCCCCAAATAATTGAGTCATCATTTTAACATATGGTGTTTCACCGCATCCTGCACAAGCGCCAGAAAATTCAAATAATGGACGCATTAAAGCCAATGATTTAATTTGTTTTGGATTTAATTTTATTCTATCTGGATCAGGTAAAGACATAAAGAATTCAAAATTTTTAATTTCATCTTCTAAATGCTTTTCAATTGGTTCCATCATTAATGGTTTTTTGGTTGGATCCAATCGATCTTTGACAGGGCAGTTACTTGCGCAAAGACTACAACCAGTACAGTCTTCTGGAGCAACTTGAATCATGAATTTTTCGCCAGCAAATTCTTTGCCTTTATAATCAGCTGTTTTAAGGCTGGCAGGGGCATTTTTCAGTTGTTCAACCGTTGCTGTTTTTGCTCTAATGGCAGCATGAGGGCAAACGCTGATACATTTACCACATTGAATGCAAATACTTGGATCCCAAACAGGAATTTGAGTTGCAATGCGGCGTTTTTCATATTTTGCAGTATCAGTTGGCCAAGTTCCATCAGCTGTCCATTCTAATTTACTAACAGGTAATTGATCTCCTCTGCCTTCAATAATTTTTCCAGTTACTTCTTGAAGCAATTCTGGTGCTGTTGCAGGAATGCCAGGTTGTCTAAAGTAAATAGAATCTGCTTTTCCAATTTCAATTTGGTGCAAATGCTCTAAAGAAGCATCAATGGCTTTAATATTGGCATCAATAACTTCTTGACCTTTGCGTGCATATGTTTTTTCAACAGCTTTTTTGATTTTTTGAATGGCTTCTTCTTTAGGTAAAACACCTGAAATAGCAAAGAAGCATGTTTGCATAATTGTGTTAATTCTGCGACCCATTCCTGTTTTTAAAGCCACATCAACAGCATCAATTGCATAAAGTTTAATCTCTTTATCAATGATTTCTTGTTGCACTTCTCTTGGAAGAGAGGACCAAACATTTTCTTTTTTCTCTTTTGTATTAATCAAGAAAACAGCATTTTTGCTGGCATAAGAAAGCACATCTGTTTTAAATAAAAATGGCATATGGTGACAAGCAACAAAGCTTGCTTTTTGAATCAAATAAGGGGCTTTAATTGGATTTTTTGAAAATCTTAAGTGAGAAGTTGTCATCCCGCCTGATTTTTTTGAATCATACACAAAATAAGCCTGACCAAAATAATCATCTCCATCAGCAATAATTTTAATGGAGTTTTTATTTGCGCCTACGGTTCCATCTGATCCAAGGCCAACAAAGATGCAACGTGAAACATCTTCTGCTTCAATATCAAAATCAGGATCATAATCTAATGATAAATTGGTAACATCATCTTGAATCCCAACAGTAAAATGAGGTTTTGTTTGATTTATAAAAACAGCTTTTGCCATAGCAGGCGTAAACTCTTTTGAGGAAAGGCCGTATCTACCGCCTAAAACTTTTGGCATAGCTGTTAATGAACCATTGGCAACGCCTTCAGCTAATGTTGAAACAACATCTAAATAGAGTGGCTCCCCAACAGAACCTGATTCTTTTGTTCTATCTAACACATTGATATATTGAACTGTTTTAGGCAAGGCTTTCAAGAAAGCTTCTTTAGGGAAGGGGCGATATAAGCGAATGCCAATAACCCCAACTTTTTCTCCATTTTGATTTAAAACTTTAGCTGTTTCTTCCAATGTTTCAACGCTTGAACCCATTGCAACAACAACTCTTGTGGCATCACTTGCCCCTTTATATTCAACTAAATTATAAGATCTGCCTGTCACCAAAGCAAATTTTTGCATGGCTTGTTCAACAAATGAAGGACAGTTGTTATAATATTTATTTGCAGCTTCTTTAATTTGGAAGAAAACATCTGGATTTTGAGCCGTTCCTTTGATTTTTGGGTTTTCTGGTTTCAACGCATTTTGGCTCATAAAATGAGTTGGAATATCTTTCATTAATTCTCTTAAATCATCATCTGAAAGAATCTCAATTTTATTAATTTCATGACTTGTTCTAAATCCATCAAAGAAATGAATAAATGGAATTCTGGAAAGGAAAGTTGACATTTGAGCAACAGCAGCCATATCTTGGGCTTCTTGAACAGAATTTGATGCAAGCATAGCAAAACCTGTTTGCCTGCAAGACATAACGTCTGAATGATCACCAAAAATTGAAAGAGCATGTCCAGCCACAGTTCTTGCTGCTACATGCATCACAAAAGGCGTTAATTCCCCTGCGATTTTATACATGTTTGGAATCATCAATAATAAGCCTTGAGAAGCGGTATATGTTGTTGTCATAGAACCAGCTTGTAAAGATCCATGAACGGCGCCAATAGCTCCAGCTTCTGATTGCATTTCAAGAACATCTGGCACTTTTCCCCAAATGTTTTTAACACCAGCACTGGCCCAAGCATCAGACCATTCTCCCATAGGAGAAGAAGGTGTAATCGGATAAATAATAGAAACTTCATTTAATTTATGCGCAACCAAAGCAGCCGCTTCATTTGCATCAACCATTTTAATTTGTTTTTCAGACATTTTTTTTCCTTTCGCCCAAAAATGTTTTTTTATGCATTTTTTATACACGAAATAAAAAAAATTGTCTAGTATAAATGCCTGAAAGAGGCATAAAATTGTATCTATTTGTTTTAAAAAGGAATTTTATTTACTGCGTCCAAAAAGTCGTTCAACGTCTGGTAATTTTAACTCAATATAGGTTGGTCTTCCATGAATGCATTGTCCAGAAGTTGAGCATTCTTCCATTTGACGCAACAAAGCATTCATTTCAGCAATCGTTAAGTTTCGACCAGCTCGAATGGAGCCATGACAAGCCATTCGTGCGCAAATATCTTTAATTTTATCCTTTAAAAGAATTGTATCTTCAAATTCTTTTAATGTTTGTGCCAAATCTTCCATTAACTTAGCAATATTTGTTTTGCTAAATATGGAAGGCATTTCGCGCACAACAATGCTATTTCCCCCAAATGGTTCAATCACAAAACCAAAAGATTTTAATTCTTCAGCGCGTTCTAATAAAATAATGACTTCATCTTCTGAAAGATCAATAATTTCAGGAATCAGAAGAAGTTGTGCTTGTAAAGAATCATGATTTTTTATTAAACGTTCATATGTTAAGCGTTCATGAGCAGCATGTTGATCCGTGATAATAATGCTATCTTTTGTTTGTGAAACAATATATGTTTCATGCATTTGAGCTTTTGCAAAACCTAAAGGCGGAAACTCATCTATTTGTGCATTTATTGCATTATTCATTGATGGCGTTGGATCTTCATATGTTTTAACGCTAAATGTTGGTTCTAAAAAATGAATGGAATTTTGCTCAATTGGTTTTTCAGTTGAAAGGGGTGAAGGAGAAATATATCTTTCAGAAGAAGGAATGAAAGAGTTTTCTTTCTTCATAAAATCAACAGAAAGCTCTTTTTCTTGGGATACCAAATAAGAAGGCATTTCTTTTTCAAAAGAAAAAGAGGTGTGTTTTACCATAGATGGTATATATGTTGTGCTTTTTTCAAGAGCACCAATTCCAATGGTTGAACTTGTTCTATGTCCATTTTCAGCCAATACATTTCTAATTGATGAAACTAATAACCCTCTAATTTTTGGAGCATTTGAAAAACGAACTTCTGTTTTTGCTGGATGCACGTTTACATCAACTTCTTGTTGCGGAACTGATAAAAACAAGGCTAAAACTGGGTGCGTGTCATGCCCAATTAATCCTTGAAAAGCGCCTCTAATGGCCCCGATTAAAACTTTATCTTTCACAAACCGTCCGTTCACAAATAAATATTGGTCTTGACTGGTGGATCTGGTATAAGTTGGTAATCCAACAAAGCCTGTTAATTTCGTTCCTTCATAATCAGCTTCAATGGCTAGAGCGTTTTCATCAAAAGCTTTACCGATTACTTGTGTAATTCTTAAAAGAAGCGTTGTTGCAGGTGGATAATTTAAAATGGTTCGTTTTTCATCTGATAAAGAAAAATGAATTTGAGGATAAGCCATTGCTAAACGATTGACTGTATCCTTAATATTTAATGTTTCAGATTGAGCAGATTTTAAAAACTTTAAACGGGCAGGGGTGGCAAAGAATAAATCCCTCACTTCAACCGTTGTTCCATAAGTGGCTGGAACAGGGGTAAGTTCTTTTTTTTCACCGCCTTCAACTCTTATTTTCCAAGCTTCATCCATTTGCTTTGTTCTTGATGTAATGGAAAGCTTTGAAACTGAAGCAATAGATGGTAAAGCTTCGCCTCTAAACCCTAAAAAACAAATATGAAACAAATCATCATCAGGAAGTTTACTTGTTGCATGCCGTTCAACGCAAAGCTCAAGCTCTTCTTTGCTCATTCCTTTCCCATTGTCGGTTACCGAAAAAAATGCTTTTCCACCATCTTGAATTTTAATATCAATTCTGGAACTGCCAGCATCAATTGCGTTTTCAATTAATTCCTTTAAGGCAGCTGATGGGCGTTCAACAACTTCACCCGCTGCAATTTGATTAATTAAATTTTGTGGAAGAAGACGAATAGATGCATTATTCATGAATATATACCTTGATGGATTTTGTAATTGAAATAAAGTTGTTATGTTTCTTTAAAGCAAGTTTTTTTGGTTTTAAAGAAAGAGGTTTTGGTTGTATACTTCCCAAAAGTAAATTAACCTCTTTTTCAGAAAGGTTTTTTAATTCTTTATTTTTAATTTTTTGATAAAGCGCTTCTCTTTGAGTATACAAGCGATAATTTTTTGAAATCAGAGCTAAACTTTTATAAAAAAGGATATCAGAAACTTTCTCACCAAGTGAAACTCCTTTTTTCTTTTTTTCAAGCTCTTTTTTCATTTTGATACCCAATTAATTATCGCTTGTATTTTTAGTTATCTACGTAAATTTCTTACTTTTTCAATTAAAGCATTGGTTGAAGAGTCGTGTTTAAGTTTATGTTTTTTATCAAGTAATTCAGGTAAAACAGCTTTTGCAAGTTGTTTGCCGAGTTCAACACCAAATTGATCAAAACTATTCACGCGCCAAATCACACCTTGAACAAAAACCTTGTGTTCATAAAGCGCAATCAAACGCCCCAATACCTTTGGTGTCATTTTTTCAAATAAAATGGTGTTACTTGGTCTATTCCCCGTAAATGTTTTAAATGGGATTAATTCTTCTGAAGCCCCTTCAGCTTCAAGTTCTTCTTTTGTTTTGCCTTTCATTAAGGCTTCTGATTGAGCAATTACATTGGCAAGTAAGATATCATGGTGCATTCCCGTTTCATTTAAAGAATAAATCGGTGCAATAAAATCAGCGGGGACCATGTGGGTGCCTTGATGAATTAATTGATAAAATGAATGTTGACCATTGGTTCCAGGTGTTCCAAATAAAATAGGTCCTGTCATATAATCAACTGATTTACCATTTTTCTTAACGCTTTTTCCATTACTTTCCATGTCTAATTGTTGCAAATATAATGGAAATTTATCTAAATATTGATCATAAGGGAGAACCGCATAGCTTTCGGCTCCCAAATAAGTTGTATTCCAAATACCAATTAGGCCTAAAATAACTGGCAAGTTTTTTTCAAAAGATGTTTCTTTAAAATGCTGATCTAGTTCATGTGCGCCTTCAAGCATTTCAATAAAACCATCATATCCAATACCAATCATTAAAGATAAACCGATGGCAGACCAAAGCGAATATCTTCCGCCAACAAAGTCCCAAAAAACAAACATATTTTTGGTATCAATTCCAAAGGCTTTAACGGCTTTAGCATTTGTTGAAACGGCAACAAAATGATTTTTTGTTGCTTCTTGACCCAAGTGAACACTCACCCAATCTTTAGCAGTTTGAGCGTTTGTCATTGTTTCTTGCGTTGTGAAAGTTTTTGAAGAAACAATAAAAAGTGTTGTTTCAGGATCGCATTTATTTAATGTTTCGGTGATATCTGTTCCATCAACATTTGAAACAAAATGGAAGTTGAGTTTTTCTGTTTTATAAAATGATAAAGCTTCTAAAGCCATTCTTGGGCCCAAGTCAGAGCCTCCAATGCCGATATTAACAACATCTTTAATCTCTTTGCCTGTTGCCCCTTTAAATTCGCCTGACCGAACTTTATCTGAAAAAACTTTCATTTGGTCTAGAACCTTATTGATTTCAGGCATCACATCCTTGCCATCTACATAAATGGGTGTGTTAGATCTATTTCTTAAAGCAATATGCAAAACAGGGCGATTTTCCGTTGTGTTGATGCGTTTACCTTCAAACATATCTAAAATAGCATCTTTTAAATTTGATTCCTCGGCCAATTGAAGCAATAAAGAAAGCGTTTCGTCTGTGATCTTATTTTTTGAATAATCCAATAACATATCTTGAAAGTTGATATGAAATTTTTCAAAACGCATTGGATCTTCTTCGAAAAGATTTTTTAAATGAGTTTGGTCAATTGTTTTTTTATGTTCAAGTAACTCGTTATAAATAGTCATTTTTTTACTCCGCTGTTGAAGCTTTGGTTAATTCTTGTTGTGGCATTTTAGGTAACACAAAAAATTCAGGTGGCATCACAATTGATTGGCCGTTCACAACTTGAGTTGGGGCCAAAGGTGGTTTTTTTTGAGCACAACCAGCCACTAAACATAAACAAAAGCAAATAAAGATGAATTTTTTCATTGTTGTTCCTCTTCTTTCTTTAAAAATATTTGGATAAAAATAATGAAAGCACCCAGACAAATAAAAGAATCTGCAAGATTGAAAGCAGGCCAATGATATGAATTAAAATGAAAATCTAAAAAGTCAACAACATGTCCTAATCTTACGCGATCTAAAATATTGGCAAGAGCTCCGCCCAAAACGAAGGAAAGGCCTATTTTTGTTTTGTTATCCTTTTCTTTTATCATCCAGTATAATACGCAACAACAAATTACTAGTCCCATTCCAGCTAAAAGAAAGTGTCCATATTCAGCTGTGTTATAAAACAAAGAAAAACTTACCCCTTTATTATATGTTAAAAAGAAGTTAAAGAAAGAGGTCATAAACAAAGGTGTGTGAAGTGTTAATGCTTTAAGAGCCCATATCTTAGTTAGTTGGTCAAGTATAAAAACAATAAAAGCAATTGAAAAAAGCATATAAGGTGTTTGTTTTTTTAATCTGTTATTGAGCATTAAAAAATCCTTTCGTTAAGTTAATTAGTTATAATATAAGATTTTTAAAATGTCATCTTTTTTTTTATTTCTTTTTTAAATTTCTATGCTATAATATTTATATGACAATACAAATGACAAGACCCGAAAAAAAATATCAAGATGTTAAAGTAAGTGAAGAAGATATTGCTTTATTTACTTTAGGCATTGATAAAAAAGAATTTCTTTTACCATCTGAACGCAAAAGCTATCTTTCAGATCCAAGAGCTGTTGCGCTGGTTGAGGATATTCAACAAGGAAAAATTGTAAGCCATAAAGATTATCGAGGAATTAATCTAAAAGGTGCGGATGTATCTGGGGCTGATTTTACGGGGTGTGATTTTTCAAGGGCTTGTTTTTCAGGAACAAATGCTTCAAAATGCTGTTTCAAAGGCGCTAAATTTAATGATGCTTATATTGAAGACACTAATTTAACAGAAGCTGTTTTTGAAGAGGCTTCTTTAAAACGCGTTTTTTTAAGAAACAATCTTGTTGAAGAAACATTTTTTGATGAGAAGGCTCAAAAATATTTTTCTGATTTTGACAAGTTTTTATCTTTGGTTGAAAGTGGAAAAATTGATATCAGATCATTAACAAAAAATGAGTTAATGTCAATTGATATTAGAAGACTGGATTTAACAAAGGTGAATTTATTGGGGATTGATTTATCCCAATTTAGCCTTGATGGGGTTAATCTATGTGGCACTTATATTGATCCAAAACATTTGTTAAGTTTAGGATCTCTTCAAAAAAGATTTTATGATTTAAGGCGCACCAAAGATAAAAAAAGAAAGAAAATGGAAGAAGCACTTTTAGAAGAAAAAGAAGAAGCTTTAAAATTATTTGCAAAACAACAAAAAATTGATAAAGTGCCTGAAAACATGATTCCTAAAAGGCCAGGTAAAAAACAAATTTATCCAGATGGATATATTTTATGGCCGCAAGGAAAAGAAGAAATTATTCAAGCAGATATACAAGAAGAAACTCTTGTTGAAACACCAAATGAACCACAAACAATTATTTCAAACCAAAGCATAGAACAAATGGTATCTGAGGAATCTATTAAAAAGATTTCATCAAAACAAAGGGAACTTCAAAAAACAAACACAAAAATAAAGGGGTAAAATGAGAAGAGGGCTTAATTTTTTAAAACCAGAAAAATTTGCGATGAACTGCATTAAGTGGTGGTTTTGGCGCGCCCTTATTGGTGTGATGATTTTTTGGGTTTTATTAACCTTTTTCATTCCATTTTCAAGTGTGATTGATAATGATTTTTCTCCAGAAAGTTGGTCATATCTTTTAAGTTATGTTTTAGATGTTACTTCTGGTAATTTATTAAGGCCTTTTACTGGTTATTTTGTTTGGTTAGATACTTACACATTCCATGAACCGTTGCATATTACGTGGAAAAGTTATTTTGCTTGGCGGATCTTGATTTTCCCAACATTTTTATTTTTGGGATATGAGTTTATGTTATTTATCTTAAACCCTTTCTTTTTAGCTCCACAAATTTTTGGAGATGGCCGAGAAGCCATTGAAGCCGATGTTAAAAAATGCGGATTATTAGATGGAACGCATTTATTTTTGGGCTTATTTAATGGTAAAAAAATGAAATTACCAGATACCAGATCTGTTTTTTGCATTGGGTGTCCTTCATCTGGGAAAACAATGGGTGTTATTATTCCAGCAATTCTAGAAGAAAAAGAATCAAGTGTGATTGTGCATGATCCAAAAGGTGAAATTGCTCAATTAACAAGCGGATATCGATCAACATTGGGGCCTGTATTCATGTTAAATTGGATGGGAAAAGATGACCCAGAAAAAAATATTCGTTGGCCTTCTTGGAATCCAATCGGGGAGGGGAATTTGCCATCGTTAGCCGCAGGCCGTGAAGGATATATTGATACGCTTGTTTCTTATTTAATTCCCGATGGCCCAACAGGAACAGACCCTTATTGGGTTAAAACGGGTCGTGGGTGTTTAACTGGATTAACAGGTTATTTATGCGGAAAAGTGGATCAAGCAAAAGCTAATGATTATTTTCTTTATCGACTTCAAAATAATCAAATGGATGAAGAAGATTATCAAGTTTTATCTTCTTATTATAATTCGATGAGAGATTTTGATGAAGTTGAAGAGGCTAGATTACATGTTCAAAACAAAACATTAACGCTTGATAATTATTTACCAATTGGTTCATGGGACTTAATTCCAGATACATGGCGCGGGATGGATGCTTGTTTTGCCATGCTTTTAGATATTATTAATAATGCTCAAATCCAAGCAAATCATCAAATTTCATTAAAGCAAAAACAACAAGATATGAGCGCGTTAGATATGGATGCTTGGCAAATGATTTTTGAAAAAATCGTTTTAGAAACAGCTTATTATGGTTATGGACGCAGAACTTTATTAGAATTAAATCAAGTATTAACGCTTCCAGATAAACAACGCGGGTCCGTTGTTTCAATGGCGCTTTCTGGTGTAAATATTTTTAAAAATGCTGCGGTCAGACATCACACCTCGATGAATGATTTTAATTATGATCAATTACGTGGTATGAAAAATGAAAAAACAGGGAAATATGAACCCGTAACTGTTTATATGTCTGTTCCATTTTCAGATTTAAATGCTTGTGTTTTATTAAGTAGTTTATTTATTAATATGGCAACGCAATATTTAATGGAATTTGGTCCAAATGAAGGAGGGGCGGGACCATGCCCATCTAGCTTTATCTTAGATGAGTTTCATCACATGCCTGCATTAACAAGCATCACAGATGGCATTGTGTTTGGTCGATCAAAATCGAATAAATTCCTTGTTTGTGTTCAAGATTGGCATCAAATTAAAGTTAAATATGATCAAGAAACTGTTGATGTTTTAATCAGCGCTGTTGCAGCTAAACTGATTAAGCGTCATAATAACCCAACAACACGTGGTCCACTTTTAAAAGGATTAGAAACATTAACAAAAGTGATTCCTTCTTATAGCTCTAAAAGAAGTTTTTTAATTGATGTTTCTGGTCCTTTAATTCCAACAGCTAAAAGTAAAATGGGTTTTAATTTATGGTGGGATTTAAAGCGATCTATTAAAAAGAAAGCTGATGGCGTTGTTGGTGGCTCTGGTATTTTATCTATGGCTCCAAATAAACAACTTCTTTTATATTCTGGACATTTAGATAGACCTATTCGCGCCGAAACGCCTCTATGTTTCAAACATCCAGAATATAAAAAGCTAACTTCAATGAAACCAGCTCCAAAAATTCCTGATTATATTATCAGAAAAGCTGATCAAATGCAGGTTGTTGGACAAATCCAATTTCATCCCATCACTTCTGAAGATTAATAATCTAATTTAAATGTTTCGCAATTATCGTGCGTCATGCCATGAACTTCTTTAATCTTTACACTTCTTGCATTATGAAGATTCATAATATAACGTTCAGTCATGCTTTTCGTAATGATTTTATCTTCAGATCCAATATAATGGATTTGAGGGGTTTCAGCAACGAAAGACTTATTTAAAAAATCTTTATTTTTAATCTTAATGGATTCATTTTGTTTTTCATAAGAATAAATATCTAAAACACCCGCAATAGTAACAACTTTTTTGGCTCTTCCAAATCGTTGAGCTAAATTAAAAGCAATAGGGGCCGCATCTGAATAGGCAACAAACTCAATATCACTTGGTTTGTATTTTTTAATAAAGTATAAAGATAAATCATACATTTCATTTAAGATTTCTGGATTATATCTTTCTTTTCCCCAGATTGCTTTATTTTTACAAACTTTATTATTAAGATATTGACAAGGTCTTGTTAAAACAACAATATTTTTTGTTTTATCTTTTTGGGCTAACAAAAGCGCCATTGGCTTTTGAGGATTAGGATTTCCATTTCCTTCAATATAAAATCTAAGCGTTTGTCTTGAAGAAATATTTTCTTTTTCCCAGGTTAAAAAATTCATTTTTTCGCTTTCAACAATTCTTTCTTTAAATCCATCTGGTGCATCAGGAATTGACGAACAAGCTGAGAGTAAAACAGTTAAACCAAGTGCATATAAAAATCGATTTTTAAATATCATGTTGTGTTAACTCCATTAAAGATAAATTTTCAGTCCATAGTAAAAAAGTTTTAACCATCTTATCAGGAAAAATTTTCTTTAGCAACTTTTTATACATCATCATTTGTTTAATATACGCCATTGGAACAAAAGTTTCGTTAGTAGGAACGTGTTTTCCTGATTTAAAATCAACAATTAATACAGAATCTTGAGTGATAACTAATCGGTCAATTTGTCCAGAAATCACTTGGTTGTCAACAACACCAACAATTGGAACTTCCGCTTTGGAATCTTTTGAAAATAAATATTTAAATTCTTCTTTTTCAAAAATATCAAATAAATTTTCAGGAATATCCATTCCTTCCGGTTTTAAACGATTTGCAACTTCTTTTCGTTTATTAGGATCAATATCTGGCAAATATTGCAATAATTGATGGATAAACGTTCCTCGTTTCATCGCATATGCTCTATCTAATCCCAAAACCGTTTCTGTTTCAATAATCTCATCTTCCATTTTTGATGGCATCAATGGTTTTGAAAGTGGTGTTTCAAGTGGCGCATTTTCAAAAAGAAAAGCGGGCAATTCTATTTGTTTTTCTTTAGAAACTTCTTTTTCTTTTATCTCCACTTCTTTTAATTGTGGAGATGTTAAACGAATAATATGATCTTCATCTGGTTTAATATTTTCTGGAATAGAAGAAAGAATTAAATCATACCAATTACATGTAAATGTTTCTTTTTTCTTTTTCCTATTATCCCAACCGCAGATATAAAGCCGATCTTTTGCTCTTGTTAAAGCAACATATAATAAGCGGTTTGATTCTTCAAGCTCTAACTCATCTAATTTTTCATACAGATCTTCTACTTCATCTGTTTTTAAAGCAGCTCCTGCAATCCATAAAGGTAATTGTTCATTGGTCCATAAAAAGGTGGCTTTTGATTTTGGAACACTGCGTGTATCTGGCAAGAAAACAATATTGCCTTGCAATCCTTTAG
This sequence comes from Alphaproteobacteria bacterium, assembly GCA_045655105.1. Classification (GTDB taxonomy): domain Bacteria; phylum Pseudomonadota; class Alphaproteobacteria; order CAAHEQ01; family UBA3637; genus RGIG4140. The sequence goes on from JAZOOQ010000043.1 coordinate 47,611, forward strand.
AAGCATGAACCGTCATAATACGAACGGCATCAATACCCGATTGATCTAAATCTCGTTTAATTTCAACCTTTCTGTTAGAAATCCATTTCAAAAAGTTTTGTAAAGAAGGGATTTCTGTTTCTTCAAAGTGAAGTGTTAAAGATAAAAATTCATCTAAGGCTTCATTTACTTCACTTCCAAGTCTTTCAACAAAGGCTTTTCTTCCTTTTAATGGACCTAAAAGATATGAGAAAAATTCAAAAACAGGCATTTTATCGGCTTGATTTAATATCAAAGATAATTTTTTTGCCAGCTCTGGTTTTTCTTTCATAACTTGTTGATATAAAGATAATTCTTTTCGATAATGAGCTAATTTAAATAACTCTTCTTCAGAAAGCTTGAATAACGGACTTTTAAGCAAACAAGCCAAGTTTAAATCATCTTCTGGCAATAAAACAAATCTTGCAACTGAAATTAAATCTTGAACGGCAATATGCTCTGTTAAAATAATTCTATCCACCCCGGCAACAGGAATGTTTCTTTCTTTTAAAGCTCGAACCAATTCAGAAACAATTTTATTGCGACTGCGAACCAAAATCATAATATCACCCGCTTCAATAGGCGTTCCTCTTGACGGAAGAATTTCTTTTCCAATCATATCTGAAATTTTATTGGCAATTCGTTGAGCAAGCTTTGTGGCGCTTGCAGGTGTTTTACTTGGTTCTGGGAAACTCCAATTGATCAAGCTTTCTTTTTCTTGCCCTTCTTCTAAAGGCCAAATTTCAACAAGCCCTCCATCTTTTGATCGAAAAGGGGTATGAATGGCCTCTTCTTTGTCATTTAACAATCCTTTTCTAATTTTTGGATTTTTTAAAGTGAGATTCACTAAATCTAACACGGCTGCTGTTGATCTAAAAGATACATTAAGTGGAACCGTTTCAAAATTTTTTTCAGATCTTTTAACCTGTTTTTCAAAAAATTGATGCATTTTTTCAAATTCATTTGGATCAGCGCCTTGAAAGCTATAAATAGATTGTTTTTTATCGCCAACAGCAAAAATGGTTCGAACCAAATCAGGACGCGACCCTAAACCTGAAAAGAATTCTTCAGCAATCAAGCGAACAATTTCCCATTGCTCTGGATTTGTATCTTGCGCTTCATCAATTAAAATATGATCAATTCCACCATCTAATTTATATAAAACCCATTGAGACATACCCGATTTTTTAAGCAAATCTCTGGTCAATGAAATTAAATCCGAATAATCTAAAAATGATTCTTCTTTTTTCAGTTTTTTATATCTTTTTAAAATATGAGCGATAATATCTGTGATGGCTAAAGTAACTTCAACCAATTTAAATGCTTTTAACCTTTGATTAATCTCATAAATTTGATAGGCTTCATCTTCTTCTTGATATTTTTTTAAAATGGTTTCATCTTTTGTGAGATATTTAGATCTGAGCAAAAAGAATTCTTCAATTTCAAAAGATTCTTTAATAATTTCTATAAGCGTTTGATATTTTTCAATTTTAAAATACTTCTTTAATCGTTGTTCCAAATTATTTTTTTCTTTAAAACTTGTTAAGCGATCATCTAATAAAGATTGATTTTGCAAAATCATGTCAAAAATATTTTTGATTGCTTTATCATAAAAATAATCACTTAATAAATTTGCTTTTTTCTTGAATTTTGGATGAACAAATGTTTCTGAAATTGCTTGATGCATTAAACTATGAGATTTTGTTTCATCAATTACTTCAAATTGCGGCGGAATAGATGCTTCAATTGGAAATCTTTTTAAAATTGATTGGCAAAAGCTGTGAATAGTCATGATTTTAAGGCCACCAGGTGTTTCCAAAACCTTTACAAATAAGGCTCTTGCAATTTTTAACATTTCTTCAGTTGGTGGAATTCCTTTTAAATTAAACAAAAGTTTTTCAAGATCTTCATCTTCAGAAATCGCCCACTGTTTAAGCGTTGTTGTGATACGGTTAGCCATTTCAGCAGCAGCAGCTTTTGTAAACGTTAAACAAAGCAAACGCTCTGGTTCAGAACCTTGCAATAAAAGGTTTAAAACCCGATCCGTTAAAACTTTCGTTTTTCCAGAACCCGCTGAGGCTGAAACCCAAACGGAATTTAACGGAAAGGCCGCGGTTTGTTGTTTTTTTGTTATTTCGGCTAATAATTCCATTTTAGGACTCCTCATCTTCTTCATTTAACCATTCTTTTTCGCGACTGAGCAAAGCATAATCATTATATGTGACTTTATCCGGACGGGGAGAGGCTGTATAAGGTGTTTCTTCCTCTCTAAATCGATTTAAAATTTCTTTAACCCCTTCATATGCTTCTTCAATTAATTCAGCTGGATCTTTTTTTGAACGCGTTGAAGGTATAGAAATTTTTTCGCCTCCTTCGCGTTTGCCATTAATATGCCAATAAGAAAGCTCAATATTCTTTGTTTCTTGAAATTCTTTAAATCCTTTTTCTCTTAAAATAACGGCTTCTAAAGTCATTTGTGGTGATAACCCAGATTCAACTGCTGTGCTTGAAGGTGGTGTTCCTGTTTTATAGTCAATGATTTCATATGTATTTCCTTTAAGAACATCAATTCTATCTGCTTTGGCTGTTAATTTAAATTTAGAATTATCTTTTAACAAAAATTCAATTTCGCCTTTTTGTTCTGGCAAAGATAAAAGCGTAAGTTCTTTACGATTTTCTTGTTCTTTGGCAATAAATTCAGCAACTTTTTCAATTTTTTCTTCATAAAAAGCTAAACTAGCTTCTTTAAATCCTTTTTCTTTTAAAATCTCAAGAATTCGCTCTTTAAGATCACTGGCACAAACATTTAAATAGTCTTTTTTAAAAAATTCTTCTAAAGCTTGATGAAGAGCTGATCCATATACTAAATTTTCTTTTAAATCATCAATATCATTTAAAGGGAATAATTTTAAGATATATTTTGCATAAACAGCATATGGATTTTTCATTAATAATTCAATATTTGTTACAGATAGCTCGGTTGGTCTTGCAGAAACGGGTGGTGTTGGAGCAGGGCGCTCTGTTTGTTCAATTTTATCTGTTTTATCTAAAAGCCTTGCATAATCAGGAGATTGAATATCCCATTTGACATTACTGGCATTTAACACAGCTTCCATTCTTGAAAGAAATCTGGAAGGAATGGTTTGAGAGCCATCTGATTTCACTGATCTTGTTAAATAAACTTCTGGGCTTAAAAAACAATGGGCAAAATCCATACTTTGAGAAGCAATTTTATTTTCAATTGCGGGCAATTTTAGAGATTTACGCATTCCTCTTGAAAGCCAAGGACCCATATCTGAGAGCATGGGGAAAGATCCTTCATTTAATCCAGAAATAATGCAAACATCAGGGTGCGTTAACCTTGCTTCAATTGGCCCTAAAATATCTAATCTTTGATGCATTCCATATCTGGCACGTACGCTGATGCCAGATAAAAATAATTCAATAATATTTGGATAATCTTGAGGCTGAATCATGCCAAATTTGGCCCCATGTTCTTTAAGTTCTACAAAAAGTTTATAAGCTTCTTGACCTGCTTGACTTTCCCAGAGTCGTTCAACGCCCGTTCTATCCGAACTGTTTGCTAGTTCTTCTGCAATTTTTAAATGTTCATTTAAGATTTCTTCAAATTCAACAGGTTTATTTTCCATAAAAAAGGAAAGAAATTTATCTAAAGAGGTGTTCAACTGCATTTGAAATGGTTTTTGATCTTTACGGGCAATTTTTTCAGCTTTTTTAACTTCTTTTCTAAACTCTGTGGGCAGTTTTCCATCTGAACTAAGTGGATGTTTTAATAAAGAAAGCAATGGGCTAGAAGAAGTTAAATCCTTTCCAAGTGCTGCAATTAAAGATAAATAAACACCAGCAGGTGTGTGATGTAATGGTGTTCCTGCTGAATCATCTAATTCAACACCCCATCTTTTCATTTCTAAGATTACACGACGGGCAAGCATTCGATCATTTGTCACCAATGCGGCTGTTTTTAAAGGTGTTTCAAGCGTTTCGCGTAAAATAAGTGCAATTGTTAAAGCTTCCTCGTTAATATTTTCACAATCAATTCTGGTAACATTTTTTAAAACAGAGTCATCTAAATTTAATGTTCTCCATTCTGAAACTTGATCAGCTGGTCTTAATGATTCAATAATAAATTCTTCACGTGGCAAAAAATCACCAGAAAGGTTTTCAATTTGTTGTGGATAAAGTTTAAGCAAGGATAAAAGTTTTTTAAACGAATAATGATAATGATTTTCATCAATAGAATTTAAATCATCTGTTGTGAGCTCTGTATTTAACCCTTGCAATAAAATCAATGCATTATCAAGTTTACTGAGTTCGCCTATTAATCGAACAACAGCAGGGATTGCCCCATCAAAACCCGCCATTATAATTTGATTTTTAGGAGGATTTTTTTGAATCTTTCTAATAAAGGCATTAATGAGTCTGATTTTCCTATCTTGCAGATCAATTAATCCTTTTTCTTTTAACAAAGCGGGCCAAACAGTTTGAATAATATCTAAAAAATCAATGGTTTCATTCCAATGCTTTGCCAAATCCATATCTGGAACTAATTTATCTAAATCATCAAATGAAGCTTCATATTGATAAAATTCATCTAATAAACCACTTAAACTCACCGCTATGGTTAAAGCATGGTCAAATGTTTCAATATTTGGTTTTTTTTGACATAATCTTGTTAACAAAATTAAGCGTTCAATATTTGAAATGGCTTCTGGGATATCTTCTTCTAATGATTCAATATCATATAATGGTGTTAATTTTGGTAACAAAAGGGGCGTATTTTCGCATTTTTTAACAAAAGTATCTTTAACTGTTTTCACCGCCCGTTTGGTTGGCAAAATAATTTCCATTTTTGCAATTTCAAAAGGATCTTTTGTTTTTTCTAAAATAAAATCAACTAATTTTAAAGCAAAATCATCTGTTAAATTTAATGTATAAATCATTGCTAACCTAAAGAAAAAAGAGATTCTGTTTCAATAACAGCTTCAGGCGTTCCCACGTGAAACCAGCGTCCATCAAAAACAATATAGCTTAATTTACCTTCTTGCTCAGCTTTATCATATAAATCTCTTAATGAAAAAGCATCTGGTAGGGAGGTGTTAAAAATTCTTGGATGCAAAATTTGAATTCCCATAAAAAGATATGGAATATTTTTTTCACCTTCTTTTTTGCGTCTTGGTTTGTTGTTTTCAATAAAATAATTGCCATCTGGAACATCCCCAAAGGCCTTTTCAATTGGCACAAGCGCAAGCAAAATATCCATTTTATCTGGATCCCATGCTTTTTCTAATTGAGATAATATAGATAAACCTGGTTCATCCCATAATGGATCTGCATTTAAAACAAAAAAACCATTTTCTCCTTTATTTTTCATTAAAAGAGGAAGGGCTTTTTTAACACCGCCTCCTGTTTCAAGAGGATCTTTTTCTTCAGAAAAATCAACTAAAAGTGTTGTTGATTTCATCACTTCTTCTTTAATCATTTCCCCTTTATAACAGGTGTTAATCACAATGTTTTGAAGCCCATGATTTTCAATTTTTTCAAGAATATGACCAAGCAATGTATTGTGACAAACTTGAACCAATGGTTTTGGTTTATCCACTGTTAAATGTTTCATTCTAGTGCCACGGCCTGCTGCTAAAACCATTGCTGTTTGAATTTTATTCATTTTTTAATCCTCTTGAAAGGGAACTTTGGATCGAATATCATGGGGAACATGTTTATCAAGCCAATTTTTATATTTTAATAAAAGTGGGTTATCCAAATGTTTTTCCAATAAAGACCAAACAAAAGGGATATGTTTTAAATAACGATTTTTATTATCTCTCACAAACAAACGAACAAAAATTCCAATCACTTTTGTGTGTCGTTGAACGGCCATTAATGGATAAGCTTCTTTAAACTCTTTAGTGTTAAAAGAAGGCAATTCGTTAAAATATAACTCAAGCATTTCATCTTGGATTTCTTGCTTTACTTCACGTCTTGCATCTTCAAGCAAGGAGGCTAAGTCATAGGTAACTGGTCCAAAACGGGCATCTTGAAAATCAAGCAAACCACAATCACCAGATTTCGTGATCATTAAATTATCAACATGGTAATCAAGTAACACCAATGTATTTGGAACTTTTTTAATTTTTTCATAAAGTTCTTTCCAAATCTCTTCAAATTCAGCCATGTCTTCCTGAGATAATTCTTTTTTAACCACATATTTAATATACCAAAGTGGGAGGAGGGAGGCTTCAAACAACATTAAGTCCCAATCATATTCTTTTAAGCCTTGATTAGCTGAAACTTTTTTTTGCAAATGAATCAAAGATTGAACTGCTTGTCTATAAAGCTCTTTTTCATCATATCCCTTATTAATCAGTTTTGTAAAAGTATCATCACCAAAATCTTCTAACAATAAAAAACCATTTTCAAGATCTCTATGAAAGATATGAGGCACTTTTAAACCGATCTCTTCAAGCAATTCATCAACAAAAACAAACTGAGCTGGATTTTCTTTTCCAACAGGGGCATTCATTAAAACCATTGTTTCGCCTGTTTCTTTTTCAAGACGATCATACCATCTAAAAGAAGCATCATGAGCAAGCAAACTTTTTTTTGCGGTATGCCACCCTGTATTTTTTAAAAAACTTTCAAGAGCATAATTTTCAGATATAGACATTTTTTTTACTCCTCAATGGTGATTAATCTTGATTGATCTTCTTGAATTAATATAGTGATTTTAATAGCATTTTTAGGTAATAACGAACCAATTTTTTCTGGCCATTCAATAAGGCTAACTCCTTCAACAAATGCATCTTCAATTCCAATTTCAAAAGCTTCATCTTCTTTTTTTAAACGATACATATCAAAATGATAAATATCAAAGTCATTCGCTTCGTATGTTTGCAAAATCGTAAACGTTGGGCTCGGAACATCTTTCACATTTGGGCACAAAGATTGAATAAATCCTCGGCAAAACGCACTTTTGCCAGCTCCTAATGTTCCATAAAGTGCAAACACTGTTCCTGCTTTAGCAGTTTTAGCAATTTGTGCTGCAATTTTAATGGTTTCTTGTTCGTTTTTTGAAATGAATTGTTGCATTTGTTTATCCCTATATAAGCTTATTCAGCATAAATGAAAAAAAGACAAAAAAGCAAGCTTTTTTGCCTTTTTTTATTAAAAATATTCTTATTTACTTTCAGCTGCTTTTTGAGCTTGAATTTGTTGAATTTTTGCTTGATAAAGCCCAGCAAAGTCAATCGGATTAATTTGAAGAGGAGGTAATCCTGCTTCTCTTGTTGTATTTGAAACAATTGAGCGCACATATGGGAACAATAAGTGTGGAATTTCAACTAATAATACAGGTTCAACATGTTCTTGTGGCACATTTAATGTTACTAAAGCACCATATGTTAAATCACAAATGAAAACAGGTTTTTTTGTATCAACTGTTTGAGCTGCAGCTTTTGCATTTAATTCAACTGTAAACATATTTTCTTGATTTGTTTTAGAAACTTGGATATCAACATTTACACTGATTTCTGGTGCAGCTGTGATTTCTGTTAAAATTTGAGGCATTCCTGGTGCTTCAAATGATAAATCCTTAATATATTGAGCATTTACTTGAATGTTTGGTGTATTTTGTGTCTCGTTTTTAGTCATTTTTAAAATTCCTCTTGAAATAAAATCAATTTTTAGGTTATATTACAATAATGTTTATACGCGCGTTTTTTTAAGATGTAAAGGAAAAATATATGTCATTTGAAAATATTGTTTTATTGGGTATTGTTCTTGTTTTAGGAATTATGTTATTTAAACACACGGATGCTCCTTCTTCAAAAAAAAGAAACAGGGGTCAAATTCCTGGAAAAATTAGATTTATTTCAGAACAAACCGGTGAAATAATTGAAATGAATTTAATTGATCAATCAAAAAAATCCATTAAAGAATTTAGTGAAGAAACATTTTTAGCCAATGCAAAACTTGCTTTTCAATTGATCACAGATTCTTTTACGAAAGGAGATATTGCAAGCCTTAAAAAACTTTTAATACCAGAACTTTATTCTGTTTTTGAAAAAGAAGTTTTGGATAGAAAAGAAAAAAAACATATTGTTGATTTTTCTCTTATTTGTTTTGATTCAGTTAAAATTTTGAATAAATCTTTAAATAAAGAAGAAGTAACAGTTCAATTTGTAACAGAACAAATCAATCTTTTAAAAGATGCAGAAGGAAAAGTGATTGAAGGAGATGAAATGAGCGTTGCTACTGTTACAGATACATGGACATTCAAACGCAAAAACAAAACAAAATGGGTTGTAAGCGCAACAAAGAGCGGAGCGATCTATGGTTAAAAATATGTCTTTTGCCAGTATTTTACTTTTCTCAGCGTCCCTCATTATCACTGGTTGCACTTCAACGCATTCGCTTTCTCAAGGACGATCCTTTAAATTAAAACAAGTTTCCTTCTCTGAATTAAATGGCTGGGAAGAAGATAATTTAAAAGAAGCAATGCCTGGCATGATTGCCTCTTGCAAAAAACCAATCAAAATGTTTTCTGGATTTTGCAAGAATTTGCCACAATATAGATATGCCTCATCTGATGAAATCAAAGCTTATTTTGAAAAAACACTGAACCCTTATCAAGTGATTTCATATGGTCAAAAAACAGGCACGATTACAGGTTATTATGAAGCAGAATTAACTGGAACACTTAAGCGAACAAGTTCAAGTCAAATTCCAATTTATGGATTGCCTAAAGGATATAAAAATGGCAAAAAATATCCTGAACGAGAAGAAATTGAAGAAGAGGGGATTGATGCTCCAATTCTTGCTTGGGCAGATGATCCTGTTGAATTATTTATTTTGCATATTCAAGGCTCAGGGCGTTTAATTACTCCTGAAGGAGAAATTAAACTAGGTTATGCTGGTAATAATGCTCGTGAATTTAAAAAACTAAGTCAAATTTTAAAAGATTACGATGTTGATTTGCCCTCATATTCTATGCCATCCATGAAAAAATGGTTGCAAGCAAACCCTGAAAAAGCAAGAAAATTAATGGCAAAAAATCCTCGTTTTATTTTCTTTAAGGAAATAAAAGGAGACTCTCCTTATGGCGCAGCTGGCGTTGTTTTAACTCCAGAACGCTCTGTAGCTGTTGATAAAAACTTTATTCCACTGAACACGCCAATGTGGTTAAATACAAAAGATCCAAATGGATATAATATTCAAAAGCTTGTTATTGCTCAAGATATCGGTAGCGCCATTAAAGGTGGTATTCGAGCTGATTATTTTTGGGGTCATGGCGAAGTTGCTTTTGAAAAAGCAGGTCGTATGAAAAGTGTTGGATCTTATTATTTATTATTACCGAAAGATTAAAATGACAGAAGAGGATTTAGCTTATTGGTCATTATTTATTTCTTCAATCAAGCCTCTAAAGCAAAAAAAAGGGGTTGAACGAGTTAAGCCTGTTTTAAAAGAACGCTTAAAAATTAAGCCAAAACCAGAAAAACAGCTTTCTTATATCCTTGATTTACATGGATTAACCTTACAAGAAGCTTATGCAACTGTTTTTAAATTCATTAATCTTCATTTTGCTTTATCTTCCAAATCTATTTTAATTATCACGGGGAAAGGTTTAAAAGGCGAAGGGAAAATTAAAAAAGAAATCTCTTTTTGGTTCGAAACTGATAAATTTAAAGAAAAAATTTCAAAGTATGAAGTTGAAAATGAAGGTGGAGCAATCCGTCTTTATCTCAAAAAAGAAAAAGGAACAAAAAAATGTCAACTGAAAAAATAATTTTAGGCATTGAAAGTAGCTGTGATGAAACAGCTTGTGCACTTGTGAATGACAAAAAGGAAATATTAGCCTCTATTGTTTGGTCACAATATGATGAGCACCGCAGATTTGGTGGTGTTGTTCCAGAAATTGCAGCAAGAGCTCATCTTGAAAAATGCGATTTATTAATTAATGAGTTAATGCAAAAAGCGAATAAAACATTTAAAGATTTATCTGGCGTTGCCGTTGCTGGTGGCCCAGGATTAATTGGGGGAGTTTTAGTGGGTGTGATGACGGCCAAAACCATTGCACTTTCCCATAATTTGCCTTTCATTGCCGTTAATCATTTAGAAGGCCATTCTTTAACCGCGCGGTTATCCCATCCAGTTCAATTTCCTTACCTTTTATTATTAACCTCAGGTGGGCATTGCCAAGTTTTAATTGTTGAAGAGGTTGGTAAATATAAAAAACTAGGTGGAACGATTGATGATTCAGCTGGAGAAGCTTTTGATAAAGTTGCCAAAATGCTTCAAATTGGATATCCTGGTGGCCCTAATGTTGAAAAACAAGCCAAAGAAGGAAATCCTAAGAAATTTAAATTTCCAGTTCCAATGAAAGGTCGCGAAGGATGTGATTTTTCATTTTCTGGATTAAAAACAGCTGTTCGGGTTGCAATTGAAAAATTAGAAACGATTACAGAGCAAGATAAAAAAGATATTTGCGCCTCTTTTCAAACAGCTGTTGTTAAACAAATGGAAGATCGTTTAACTCATGCGATTGAAATCTTTAAAAAGGAATATCCAACAGCAAAGGATATGGTTGTTGCAGGTGGTGTTGCAGCTAATTTAGCCGTTAGAGAAATGCTTCAAACCCTTGCAGATAAAAATAATCTTATTTTTTCAGCACCACCGATTGGATTATGCACAGATAATGGGGTGATGATTGCGTGGGCTGGTATGGAACGCTTTTTGAAAGGGAAAACAGATTCTTTTGACTTTAAGGCAAGACCTCGATGGCCATTAGACACAATGGATAATTAATATTGACATTTATATCATATCCTTGCTATATATAAAATGCTTTCATAAATGGAGGAAGATATATTTATGACAAAAGAAGAAAAATTATTAAGAAAGGCTATTGATACAAAGTCTCTCACAGAAATTAAAAAAGTTTTAGGTCAATCAACCAAACCCATTTCAAAAGAGTTAGTTGTTCCTGTTTTAAGAAAATTAATTGGCAGATCAAATTTTGATTTTTCTGTTGTTGATTTATTAAAAAAACGCAATTGCGATTTGAATCCAACACTTGAATCTGAATATCGTTTGGGCGATTATTTAGCTTATTTTGGGCGCCTCTCTCCCAGATTGATAACAGAAATGGGCAAAGCTGGTTATTCATTTGCAAGCAAAAACCAAAAAGGAGAACATGCAGGTTTTTATTTAATTGCATCTGCTCCTTTAAATAAAAAGGTTATTGCCTCACTAAAAGCTCAAGGTGTTGATTTTAATGAAAAAAATAAAAATGGGCAAACCGCTATGGATGTGATGGTTTCTGTAATCCAGCAATATACTGTTCAAGGGGAACAATCTTATTCATCCAATTTAAAATATAACAGGTTTTCTGGGTTAATTGACACGCCTGAAGATTTAGAAAAGATTTTAACGAAGAAAAGCTCCGAATTAAAAGAAGTTCTTCAAACAATGATTGATAAAATCGAACCTAATTCATATGAAAATGTTGGGATTAATGATCTTGACAAAGATATGAGAAATAATATTTTAAATGTAAGAAAGATCAACTCAAATCCGCTCCCTATTTGTAAAAAACAACACATAAGGGAAGGGGAGTAATTTATTCAACTTTAGGAAAGGAGATACTTATGGAAATTATTAATGATGTAGAATTTAATTCAAAAGTAATAGAATCATCTAAACCTGTATTGGTGGATTTTTTTGCCACATGGTGTGGTCCATGCAGACAAATGCTTCCTATTGTTAGCGAAATTTCTGAAGAAATGCCTGAAATTTGTGTTTACAAAATGGATGTTGATGAATCTCCGAATACACCTGAAGCTTTAGATATTCAAAGTTTGCCAACATTAATTTTATTTAAAGATGGAAAACCTGTTGCAAAAAAAACAGGCCCAATGTTGAAAGCAGAACTTATTTCTTGGATTAAAGAAAATATTTAATCTATCAAGAAAAAAATATTAAAAGCCATTATCTTTATGATAGTGGCTTTTTTAATAGAAGCCTCAGAGAAAACTCTTTATTAGATAGATGCATGACAAAAAATAACTTTTATTAGAAACAAATTCTTATCTGGTTTTGCTATTTCCTAAGCTGGTTGAGAGAAAATATTATTTCTAATTTATTGACGATTACCTTAATGGGCGTATAAGGATTTTTATAAAGATATGATCGTAGTTTAAATCGAAAGCTGCAAACAATTTGCCTGAAAATCGCTCTAATTTTTCCCTTAAAATGGCCTAAAAAGCCCGAAAATCAAGGAAAAAAGAGCTATTTTGATGATTTTTTGAATCGATTTTAAAGCCCGTCAGCTTAAAAAAACGTCTATTTATTACGTTCATTTGTCTGAAATAGCCTCTCTCATTTTAAGATGGATCCTAAAAAGGGAGTTGCATGGGTTAATTTTTTTCTTTTATCCGTTATTCCAGAGATATATCAATTAAAATATTTTTACCGGATAGCCACGCACAAATACTATGCGTATATAAAGATAAGAATAACTAATAATATTTATTTTTTAACAAACACAGATATTTGTTACAACCTAGAAAATCTTTAAGCTGTAATCCTTAAAAAACTTATTATTTGAACTGCCCACCTCTCATAATATATTTGTCGCATAATTTATATTATGTATAAAACAAAGGGTGAAAGAGTAGGAATATCAAGAGTATTTAAACTTTAAGTATTTAATTTCAATAACATTATAAAGAAAAAAAGGAAAAAACCATGAATATAATTAATAACATCTATTTAATAAGATTTTGTTTGAAAATTAAGATTTTTAATAACCAATCCAAGTATTCCATATATCTCAATCTCAGAAAAACATTCAGACTATTCTTCTCTTTAAGGTCTTTTATTGATATAAAATATCAAGGATATGGCCGTAGTTTAAGTCGAAATCAAATAAGAATTTGCCTGAAAATCGCTCTAATTTTTCCCTTAAAATGGCCTAAAAAGCCCGAAAATCAAGGAAAAAAGAGCTATTTTTGATGATTTTTGAAGCGTTTTTCAGCCCTTTTAACCTTAACAAACGTCTATTTATATGATCATTTGCTTGAAATTTCAATTTCCATACCATCAAAGCATGGTTTAATATTTTCTGGCAAGATACAACATAAGTGTCTATAATCCATCTTTTGGCCCATATGCGTTAAAAAGGCATTTTCTGGAGCAATTTCGTTTATCAGTTCTAAAGCTTCATTCAAATAAATATGTTTTTGTGCACCTTTAAAATTTTCCGGCTTTTCCAAACTTACAACGCCTAAAATCCATGTTTTGATGCCTTTTAACAAGTCTAAACCCTTGGGTTCCATGGAGCATAAATCTGTGGAATATGCTAACTCATCAATTCGATATCCCATTGACTGTTGTATGCCATGATATTGCAAAATAGGTATAATTGTTGTTTTCCCAATTTGAAATGGGCAGTATGGTTCAATTAAATGGATTTCAAAAGGTGAATTATCAGCCCTAAATAAATAATGCAAATGGGCTTTTATCTCTTCATAATCTCTTTTTGTCAAATAAATTGGCAATTTTTCTTTTCTATCCATCAAAAAACCCGCTAAATCATTAGCTCCCCCCATGTGATCATAATGGCTATGTGTATATAAGACAGCATCAATTTTGGGGTTTTCGGCTTTAATGAGCTGTAAGCGAACTTCTGGAGATGTATCAATTAAAATATTTTCACCATTATTTGTTGTGACCAATGCTGAGGTTCTTGAACGCGTATTCTTTGGTTCTAATGGATCACACTCACCAAATCCTCTGGATAAAGAAGGAACACCATGAGAAGGGCCACACCCTAAAATTTTTACTTTCATGCCCCCTTCCCTCCAAATAAATCAAAAAAGTTTTTTGTTGTTTGTTCTTCAACCAATTCTATTGCTTCCTCTCTTATATTTGCCAAGCATTCCAATGTTTTTGCAACAAAGGCAGGTTCATTTTGTTTTCCCCTGAATGGAACAGGTGCCAAATATGGTGCATCTGTTTCAATTAAAAGGCGATCTAATGGTATTTTTTTTGCAATTTCACGCAAATCAGATGCATTTTTAAACGTTATGATACCAGAAAAAGAAATATAAAATCCCAAATCCAACGCTGTTTTAGCTAAATCATATGAGCCACAAAAACAATGCATTACCCCTGATTTTTTTAATAAATTATTTTGATAAGCATTTGATAAAATTGCTTTTGTTTCTTCATCTGCAGCTCTTGTATGAATAATCAAAGGTTTTTGAATTTCAGAAGCCAATTCTATATGTTTTTCAAATACTTCTATTTGCAAATCCTTTGTTTCTGGATTATAAAAATAATCTAACCCCGTCTCTCCAACAGCTGAAATAAAAGGATATTTTTCAAAAATATCTTTTACTTTTTTATAATCAAATTTTAAAGCATTTTCTGGATGAATTCCAAAAGCCGTGTAAACAGATGGATATTGAGCCATATGGCATAAATCATCTATTTGATCATAATCACAAGCAACCGTTAATAAATGAGAAACACCCACTTCATGTGCGCGCTTTAAATAACCCTCTATATCCGTTTTAAAATCCTCAATTCCTAAATGACAATGGCTATCTATCATGACAACACCTCTGAAATACTTAAAATACTATTCATAATTGTTTGGCGTCTATCAAGATAAATGGTTGAAACATTTGAAAAAAGAGTGATTGTGTTTTCATATATACCCATTAAGGTTTCGCTTAACTCTTTGTTTACATCATATTCTTCTTTAATTTTTTGAGTTAGCCAATTTAACAAAAAGGTTTGGAAAAGAAAATAAATATTTTCATCTTTATATACAAGATCTGCAAAATCATTTAAAGCTTGAATATCAACGCGATGCACAGGAACAAAAAAAGAAGTCATTTTTTGATAGATTTTTAAACCATCATTTTCATGAATTTTAATAGCCATGCCAATAGACCCATCAGATAATTCGGCTAATAAATCCAGATGAGGATCCCCAGGGAATTTTTCATTTAATTTGGCCATCATTTTATCAAAAGATAATTTAGGAATCTTAATTTTTCGACATCTTGAAGCAATTGTTGGCAACAACTTTCCTGTATTTTGGCAAAGCAATAAAATAATGCTTCTAGGAAAAGGTTCTTCCAGCATTTTTAATAACGCATTCGCCGCATTCGTATTCATATCTTCTGCTAAAGAAATAACCAAAACGCGATATTCATTTTCGCTTGATTTTAAAGAAAGAAATTTAATCCCTTCTCTAATATCATCCACGGTAATTTCCTTTTTTTTGGCCATTGTTTTAGCATTTGATTCAACTTCTTTGCCTGCCAAAATCATTTTTTGAATTTCTTTTTTAGCTTCCTCTGTTAAATCACATTCAATCCATTTGACATTTGGATTAAAACTTTGGCTTTCATTCCAATTTCCAGTGGTTAAAAAAGAGCATAAAGATCTTGCAAATGTTTTTTTCCCCACACCAAAAGGGCCTGTAATAAGCCAAGATCCACTAATTTTTGAGTTTTTTAAGGCTGAACTAATTTGCTCTTGCGCCGTTTGCATCCAATCGTTCCTCTAATTTCTTAATAATCTCTAAATGAATTTCTTCAATAGATTGATCCGCATTAATAACAATAAATCGTTCAGGTTCCTTTTCTGCCAATGTTAAAAAAGCTTTTTGAATATTTTGATGAAAAGATAAATCCATTAATTCAAAGCGCTGTTCATCATTTCCCAAACGGTTCTTGCTTCTTAAAATGCCCTTTTCAGGATCAATATTTAACACTATTGTTAAATCTGGTTTAAACCCATCAGAAATAAATTGATATAACATAGAAATATCTTGTTCAATAGCTTTATCATAGCCATATCCAAAACATTGATATGCCACTGTGCTATCATGAAAACGATCCGAAAGAACAATTTTTCCACTTTCTAATTCTGGCCAAACCTTTTTAACCAAATGATCTCTTCTGGCTGCTAAAAAGAGCAAGATTTCTGTTTTTTTATCCCAACGATCTGTTCCGCCTTTTAAAAGAAGATTTCTAATTTCTTCGCCACCTTCTGATCCGCCGGGTTCGCGCGTTAAAACAATTTGCTTTCCTTGTTTTTCAAAATATTCTTTTAATAACTTAATTTGCGTTGATTTACCAGAACCTTCGCCACCTTCAAATGTTATAAAAATACCCTTATCCATTTTTAAAACCATGATAAAATAATTTGTTTTACGCGTTTGAAATATCCCGCTTTTTCAATATCTTTTGTTGCTAATAAATTCACTTTAGTATTGATATTTTCGTCTTTAATCACTAAATGAGCCAACACATCACCTTTTTTAATTGGCGCTGTAACAGGAGTATCATAAACAATTGAAACTTTTGGTTCTTTTTTAGAACGTGGCAAAGTAACTTTAACTTCTTTGTCTGTGATCACTTCAACAAAATCTTCTGCTCCTAGCCAAACAGGGATTTTTTCAACTATTTTATCTTTTGAAATTAATGTAATCACTTTAAATCCAGCCATACCATAAGTTGCAAGTTTTGAAGATTCTTCATCACGTTCTTTGATTGTTTTTAAGCCATTTACAACAAGAATTAACCGACGTCCATCTGTTGTTTTTAAAGCGCCGGTTAATCCATAGCCTGATTCAATTGTGTGGCCTGTTTTTAATCCATCTGCGCCCCCTACACGATATAAAAGAGGGTTTCTATTATCTTGTCTAATCCCATTATGCGTAAATTCTTTTTCTGAAAAAATAGAATAATATTCAGGGAATTTTTGAATCAATACTTGAGCCAATTTAGCTAAATCAGCTGCCGTCATGCGATGATTTGGATTGGGTAACCCAGTTGCATTTTTAAAGGTTGATCCTGTCAAACCAATTTCTTTTGCCTTTTCATTTAAAATTTCAGCAAAAGCGCTTTCAGATCCTGCAAAATTTTCAGCAACAGTGATGCAAGCATCATTTCCAGACTGGATAATAATACCTCTTAATAAATCTTTAATCTTAACCTTTTCGCCAGGGTTTAAAAACATTGTTGATCCCCCGCTTGTGGCCCCACCTGTGCGCCAAGCATTTTCAGAAACAACAAATTCATCGTCCATAGACAATCTTCCCTCTTTCAAAGCTTCAAAAACAACATATACCGTCATCAATTTACTCATTGAGGCTGGTGGCATAGGCTTATCGGCTTCTTTTTCAAATAAAATGGAACCCGTATCGCCATCTAATAACAAAGCATTTGTTGCTTTTGTTTCAAAAGCGTGAGCTGAAACAGAAAATAAAAGTGCACTCATCAAAGGGAAAATTAAGATTTTTTTCATTTATTACCTCATTATTATTTGCTCATTATTCTGGCATCAGAATAACCTGATGACTTTAGTTTGTCAAGACTGATTAATGCCTCTTTTTTCGTTTTTAATCCACCAATTTGAACGCAATTTAAAATCATCCCATTCACATTCTTTTGAATAATAAAAGCACGATATTCTTTTAAAGCATTTTGAAGCATAAGGGCCCTGTTTTCCTCTCGAAAAGCCCCTATTTGAATCACATATCCAAAACTTTTTTCATGTTGTTTATTACTATAGATAATATCATCTTCTTTTGGCATTGTTTCTTTTATTGTTACTGAAGAAGTTGCTTGCCAAGGGCTTAAAATAATTTTGCTATTTGCCATAGCATCTTTAGCTTCTTTTTGAAGCAATTCTTGTTTTAAATTTTGGCTTTCAATGGCCATAATTTCCACCAAAACTTTTGTTGAGCCATCTTTATTTAGTTTTAAAACATCAGCAGCTTCCTTTGAAACATCTATGATCCTATTTTTAACCATTGGCCCACGTTCATTAATACGAACAATAACAGCTTCATTATTCTCAAGGTTGGTTACTTTAACAAGAGAGGGTAACGGCAAAGTGCGGTGCATCCCAGAAAACACCTCTTTTTTATATGTTTCACCATTTTGCGTTACGGGATGATTTTTATCATATTCAAACCAACCGGCATATCCTTCTTCAATATAGGTATAATCTTCAGCTGGTGTAAACATTTCTCCTTGAATTTCATAACTTTCACCAAGCATATAAATATTATTTTCATCCTGAGGCAAATATTGCCCATTTGAACGCACCAATAATCCATTATCAGTGCATGAACATAAAAACAATGGTAATATTAAAAAAAACGATTGGCGAAGTTTCATTTTATTTCTCTTTCGTTAATTTTTTGATGAGTTGAACAGAAGGATACCCATCTTGGGGTAATCCTTTTCTTTTTTGATAAATTTGAATGCTTTTTCTTGTATCTTTCCCTAAAATTCCATCTGCTTTGCCTTCATAAAGGCCTTTTTGAGATAACAAAACTTGAATTCTTTCAATATCTTTGATTGAAATTTTTTCATTTTTATGTTTTGCATAAAGTTTAAAATTTTTATCTTGCAACATATCCGATAACAATCCAACAGATAATGCATATAAAACAGAGTTATTCCATCTTAAAATCCTGTCAAAATTCGAATAAACCAAAAACTTTGGCCCATTATAGCCCATCGGCATAATTAACTTTGCCTCAAAATCTTTTTCTTTTTCTGAAATAGATAAAACAGGTTTAATCCCTAATTTACCCCATTCAGAAACCTTTCTAGTTGAATGTTTTGAAATTTTATTCCAATCCACTTTTTTTTGAAAGGAAACCTCCCTTCCCCATGGCTCTTCTTGTTTCCATCCCATCTTGCTTAAATAATTTGCTGCAGAAGAAAACGCATCTGGCAAAGAATTAATCACATCTTTTTTACCATCTCCATCGGCATCAACCGCATAAGCCGCATAAGTTGTTGGCATAAATTGAAAATTACCAAATGCACCTGCCCAAGATCCATAAAATTTTGTTGTTTCGCCTTGATCCATTAATTTTAAAAGCGTTATAAACTCTCTTGTAAAAAAAGAACGGCGGCGCTTATCAAATGATAGCGTTGCCAAAGCATCAAAAGTTTTAATATTCCCTTTAAAAAGGCCATAGTTCGTTTCAAGCCCCCAAAAAGCAACCAAATAAGAAGATGGAACTTTATACTTTTCTTCCATTGATTTTAGAAATGCTTGATTTTGCTTTAAAATTTCGCGTCCTTTTTTAATTCGCGATTCGGATAAAGTTCTTGTTGTATAGTCCCAAAAAGAAAGCAAAAACTCTGATTGTTTTTTATCAGAATCTAACACATTTTTAAGCAACTTTACTTCAGATAACACCTTGTTTAAATTGGATTTTCTTACACCCTGACTCAAAGCAGTTTCTTTAAAATCTTTCTTCCACTTTTCAAAATCTTGACGCATATCAGCATTCAATGAGTCAGCTGCAAAAATACAAGGCGATGCAAAAAAAATATTTAAAAACACACAAGTTGTTGAAATAATTGTTAAAAATTTGTTTTTTTGTTTCATATTTAGCCCTTTTTTCTGCTTTTTTTTATAATATAATACATTTTTTTAAAAAAAGCACTTGATTTTTTATTTTTTTCGTGTATAGTTAAATTTATCGACTGGATGGGTGGTCGAGTGGTTTAAGGCTCCGGTCTTGAAAACCGGCGTGGGGGTAACTCC
>JAZOOQ010000044.1:0-12497 GCA_045655105.1 Alphaproteobacteria bacterium
TTTGGGAACAACGGTTGAAGCCACCTCAAGCGATTACTTAACGGCAATTGCTGGCGTAAAAACCGCTTGGGATTTGGGTAAAGTCCGACCAAGTGTTGGCATTAACGTTGGGTATGATGTAATCAGTGATGACGTATCAGCGCTCAACACGCTTGCTAATGGCGCGAGCTATACCGTGAACTCTGAAGCGCTTGATCGCTTGAGTGTTGGCATCTCAACAGGCGTTGAAGCAAAACTTAATGATCGAACAACCTTGAAACTTGAATACTCAGGAACATTCCGTAAGGAATATACCGATCACTCAGGTATGTTGAAGCTTGAAATGCGGTTCTAAACAGCATCTAGGGGCGTTTCTCAACACTCATGTACCCGTTCTCTTTGTACACTACGTGTTATGAAGCGCCTCCTAGCTATCTGTTTATCTTCCGTATTTAGTTCATTTATCTTTTGAATCGAATAACCTTGTTGTTTTTTTTAGCCACTAATTTATTCTTTTTATTATCCTCCTTATTAAACTTCATCAAATAATTAAAAATAAAACTAACCAACTATTTTTTATCTTGACAACAAAACATCAAAAAGATAAGATGAGCCATATCAGAAACCTTGTGGGGTTATAGCTCAGTTGGTAGAGCGCTGCGTTCGCAATGCAGAGGTCAGGGGTTCGACCCCCCTTAACTCCACCATTTTTTTATAAATTCAAAATGTTTCTAAATCTCATAAAATCAATTAGTTCTCAGAAAAATTCAAAAGCCATTAGGCTTTGTTTTCTTTATGCCTTTATAATGGCTGTTTTTTTATCCTTTCAAATAACAACACCATTAAAAAACATTTTAAATGACTCTCAAACATCTTTATTCTTAAATGATGTTCTAAATGCTTCTGAAGAAGAGATAACAAATAAAATATCCATCCAAGAATCATCTGAAAAAAAGTTTTTTTATTCAATAATTCACCAAACAGCCCTCTCCTTAAAAGAAAAAAATATTCTTCAAGAACTTTCCGTAGAACGTTTTCAATCTTTGATTAAGCAAGCTTTAATAGCCCAACAAATTTTATTTATTATTCTTTTTTATATTTTATTTATCTTCCTTTTTTATATTGGGCGTTTTCTATTAAATATAATAGGGCCAAATTTTTATCACCCAACAGATAAAAATTTTTGGGCAAAGATGCTTTCCCTGCCCTTTTGCTTGATTTTAACAATTTATGTTTTAGGAATTTTCTTTAATACTTTACTTTCTCCATTTCTTTTGTTGCTTATCGCTATTTTACTTTCACTTTTATTAACTGTTTATATCAAAAAATAAACCTTAAATATAAGGAGAAAACTCTTCTATAATTTTATGATAGACAATGCGTTTAAATGGAACAACTAAAGAGATAATTTTTTTAACTGGACACCAAAAATATGAAGAAAATTCGATTTCTTCTGGATGTATTTTTAAATTAAAATCACTTTCTTTGCCTTTAAAGCGAAATAAAAACCATTTTTGTTTTTGCCCATGAAAAACACCTTCAGGATAAGTAATCGGAGCAAAAAAATCATATTGATGCCAATCTTTACTTTCTTTTATAAGTTCAACATGTTCTTTCTTCAATCCTGTTTCTTCATAAAGCTCTCTAAACGCCGCCTCCAAAAGGGTTTCTCCTTGATCAACACCGCCTTGGGGCATCTGATATTTAAAGCTTGAACCAGCAGCGTTTAACCGCTCCCCCATCCAAACAAGACCTTTATCATTTACAATCATTAACCCAACATTCAAACGATAATTCTTTTTCATTTTTTAATCCTAAAAATAAAGGGGGAAAATCCCCCCAATTAATTATTTTTCTTGATAAACAGCAATTGCTTTTAAAATATCAATTGCTCTATCTAATTGATAATCTTCTTTTTTATCAGAATCTTCATCTGCACTATCTGATTTTTCAACAAGATTCTTATTTTCATCTTCTTTTTTGGCAACGTGTTTTTTCTCTTCAGCTGCTAAAGCCCCATGCAAATCCCGTTCACCAAAACCTTCTAAAACCGGTTCAGTTTCCAACTTCGCTCTTGGAACAACTATATCTGGCTCAATTCCTTTTGCTTGAATTGAACGACCTGATGGCGTATAATAACGAGCAATTGTCATTTTTAAACCGCCAAATCCACGGATTGGCTTAATTGTTTGAACAGAACCTTTTCCAAATGATCTTAATCCAACAATAACAGCTCTTTTATGATCTTGCAACGCACCGGCAACAATTTCAGAAGCTGATGCAGATCCTTCATTAATCAAAACAACCAATGGCTTTCCATTTGTCATATCTGGTGTTTTAGAAGAAACTCTTGTTGTTTCTTCTGGCAATCTTGATCTTGTTGAAACAATTTCCCCTTGGGCTAAAAAGGTATCAACAACACCAATGGCTGCATCTAACAACCCACCAGGATTATTTCTAACGTCAATGACAAATCCTTTTAACTTTTCTTCACCAATTTCTTTTGTTAAATTTTGAACAGCTTCTTGAGTATTTTCAACTGTTTTTTCGCTAAATGATGAAATACGAATATACCCAACATCCCCTTTTGCTTCATATTTAACAGGCTTTTGCGTAATAATATCACGCGTTAATGTTAAATCAAAAGGTTCTTGTTTTTCACGAGAAATTTTAACTTTAACTTCTGTTCCAGGAGCCCCACGCAACTTTTTAACAGCTTCTTGAAGTGTTAACCCTGAAACAGATTCGCCATCAATATGAGTGATATAATCCCCTGCTTGAATACCTGCCTTAAATGCCGGTGTGTCATCAATTGGCGAAACAACGCGGACCAACCCATTTTTGGATGTCACTTCCATCCCAAGCCCACCAAATTCGCCCTTTGTTTGAGCTTCTAAATCATCAAAATCATCTTGATTCATGAAAGAGGAATGAGGATCTAAATCCGAAAGCATCCCATTAATAGCACTTTCAATCAATTTTTTATCTTCTGGTTCATCAATATATTCTTTTTTAATTTCTTTATAAACCAAACCAAACAATTCCATTAAAAGATATGGATCATATTGTTCTTTAACCGTTTCTTCAGTTGCCTTCACTTGAGGAGCTTCTTCTTTGTTTAAGTCTGTGGCATAACTTATTTCGCTCGTCAACATAAAAAGACTTAAAACGAATCCAAACAATGTATATCTCATATTTTTCTCCCTCTTTTAGTTTTGAAACCATGGTTTTGGATCAATGGCTTGTCCATCTTTTCTGATTTCAATATATAAATTCAATCGTTCAGAACCCATTTTACCAACAGGCTCTCCTTCAATCACATCTTGCCCTGCCCCTACATTAATATCATCCAAACCTGCTAACAACAACAAATAACCATCTTTGCAATCAATGATCAGCATTTTTCCATAACTTTTAAATGGCCCAGCAAACAAAACAGCCCCACTAATCGGTGAACGCAAAGTTGTACCTGCTCTTGTTTGAATTGTTAACCCTTTAGAATGCATACCTTTTACTGTTGAATCACCAAAATTTTCAACAACTCTGCCAACAACAGGATAAGATAATTTTCCTCTTAACCGTTCAAAAGATTGTCCTTTATTTGATGAAAACGGGTTCAAAGTGGGTTGAACAATCTCTTGTTCTTGAGCCAATTCTTGCTCTTTTTCCTTTCTTAAACGTTCCTCTTCTAAACGGCGCAATCTTTCTTTTTCAATTTTTTGCAATAATTCTTTTAAGTCATTTGCTTGGTTGGCAAGAGCAACTATTTTTTTACCAGATTTTTGATGAGAAGCATCATATTGAGCTTGCAACCTTAATTTTCTGGAAATTAATCCATTCATTTGATTGGTCCGCTCATTTAATTTTTCCATCGTTTCTTTTACGCGCCTAATTTGCGTTTGAATTTCAACTTTAGTTTCTTCAAGCTTTTGCATATCCGATAAAACTTCCTGAGTCATTCTTCTTGCAATTGGAACAGAAGAATTAAGCATCAAACGACTTCTTAAAATATGAGATGGCGCTTGTTTTTCCAAAAAGATTTGTTCTCGTGGACGCAAGGCTAAAGATTGCAATGCTGTTACCAAATGAACTGTTCTTGCCTTTGATTTTGAAAGCTTTTCTAATAAAGAAGCCTCTTCTGTACGCAGTTCTTCTAACTTTCGATCTAAATGAAGTAAATGATCTTCTTTTTCTTGAACAGCTTTTGCTGAACGCACCATTTGACGTTGAACAGACCG
This sequence comes from Alphaproteobacteria bacterium, assembly GCA_045655105.1. Classification (GTDB taxonomy): domain Bacteria; phylum Pseudomonadota; class Alphaproteobacteria; order CAAHEQ01; family UBA3637; genus RGIG4140. Next base: position 4,218 of record JAZOOQ010000044.1, read on the forward strand.
AATTTCATCAGCCAATTTATCTGACTTTCTTTGAGATTCTAATTGAACCTTTCTTTCTGCTTGTAATTCACGTTCAATTTTAATCAAATCATCCTTTGTCGGTTCCGAAAAAGCCGAAAAAGAAAGGAATGACAAACACACAAAACTCATTAAAAAAAAGAGATTATTTTTTTTCATGCCCCTAAACTTTATTTAAATTTTAATGATAATAAAGTCTAAACTCTTTTTTTAGCTTTGACAAGAACTATTTTTTTATTTTTTTTAGTTTTATTTAACACATTAAAAATAAAGATGATTTTTTATTCTAAATCCTTGTTCCTAAAATATCAGAAATCAAGCAACAGCCCATTTTTGTTTCAATTGCTTTACTTAATGGGTGCAAAGTTAAAAAATCATGAATTACACCATTCATCGTTAAACTCAAGACATCAACCCCTGCCCGACGCAACTTTTCAGCATACAAAAGACCATCATCTCTAAAAATATCATTCTGAATAGTCAAAATAAAAGTAAATGGCATTTTCTTAAGATCCATTTCACTAAAAAAATATGGACTAACAAACGGATTTTTTCTATTATTAATATCTGGTTCATAAGTATCCCAAAACCAACACGCCGTTTTAAAATCAACCCAAGGCGCATCTTGATATAATTCATGAGATTCAAAATTCATCATTCCATTAGTTACTGGATATAAAAGCATTTCTGAATCAATATGATACCCCTTATTTATGGCATAATAAGTTAAAACAGAAGCTAAATTCCCACCAACACCATCCCCTGCCATAATAATTTTTTTAGGATTTAATTGAAATCGTTGATAATTTTTAATCAAATGTATAAAAACAGAAAAAAGCTCATTCAATGGCTTAGGATACTTCACATCTGGAGCCAAAGAATATTCAACAAAAACAAAAGCCGCCGGAACCAACTTTGCCATTTTATAAAGAAATGTATCATAACACATGGCGTCTCCACGAACAAATCCGCCCCCATGAACATAAAATACTATTGGCAATAGTCCTTTTAAATCTTTATTTCTGATAATACGAACATGAATTTTTTCACCTGTTTTTAATAAAATATCATAATCATTTCTTTGAACATCATCTAAAAAAGACTGAAATGATTGAATTTTAAGAAGATCTGCTCGTGCTGCTTCATAAGTATCCAAATATAATGCTGGATTATATTTTATACTATTCAAAAAATCCGTTACAATTGGACCATACTTATATTTTTCATCAATCTTAGTCATTTTCAACTCCTTTTTTACCTTTTATATCGGTTTTATGGTTAAAAAAAACAACTTCTTCGATGAAAAAACAAAAGATTAAAAAGCGTCTGCAGGAATATCCATATAATTTAAATCATCATTTTGGTATTCCCTGCCGAAAGGCACTCCATTTCCAATAAAAACCCTGTTTTGATTTTCTGTTATATAAGGAATCCCCTCTTGATTTTCAACCTCTTCTTCATCAGAAAACAAATTACTAAAAAACCCCTTTTCTTCAGATGGCTCACCAAAGAAACTTCCTTCTTGTTGAATTGATTCACTATCTCTAAACGCATCAAAAGGAACAATAGAACCATTTACTTCTTGATGCTCACTATAAGAACCTTGATCCTTATCAAGAACACCAAAGAAAGGACGTTCCCTATCTGAAGATAGCTCAGTAACAGCACATATATCCCCACGCTTTGACCAATCTTCAAGACGATCATCTACCATATAAAATTTTAATTCACATTCATGAAAATACCGATAAGACCAATCTTTTTCAATTTCTTGCTTATGATAGATTAAAATTTGCTTATTTTCATCTAAACGTTCAATTTTTGTTGGCGATCCAAAATTTTCATATACATCTGCAGCTGTTTGCCCAATATAAATTGTTGAACGCGGTTCTGTTGTATGCACATAATCTTGAAATGAGCATCCCGTCGTTAACAATAATGCCGTTACAAAAGAAAGCAAAAGATTTTTTTTCATGGTCCCGTCCCCATCCTTTTATTAAAATTCTTTATCTTGACGTTAACATAGTTTTACACACCTGTCAATAAAAAATAAACTTGACATTTTTGCTAAAAAAACATATAATTTGAACCATAAAAAACTTAAGGTAATCAAGATGAAAACTGAAATTTTTACATTCGACATGCCCGCTGATTTAATTGCAAATGAACCAGCAAATCCTCGGGATAGTTCCAAATTATTACACCTGAATGAAAAAGGCGAAATTTCACATTATCAAGTTAAAGATTTGCCTACCCTTCTAAAAAAAGGTGATATACTTGTTTTTAATGACACAAAAGTGATCCCAGCTCGTCTTTTTGGAACCAGAAGGCAAGCACATATTGAAGTTACCTTATTTAAACAAATTGATTTAAACACATGGGAAGCCTTAATTAAAAATTCAAGACGTTTAAAAATCAATGATCAAATCCTTTTTAAAGAAGATTTTTATGCAACCGTTCTTGAAAAAAAAGAAGATGGCCCAGTTTTAATTCAATTTAATAAATCTGGCGCAACACTCATGGCCATGTTGCATGAAACAGGCATCATGCCCCTTCCCCCTTATATCAAACGAGAAAAATGTGGTCAAGAATCAGATAAAGCCAATTATCAAACCATTTATGCAAAACATGAAGGAGCGGTTGCCGCCCCAACAGCAGGTCTTCACTTTACTGACACCCTTTTTAAAGAATTGGAAGCAAAAGGCATTGAAAAACTTTTTGTCACTCTTCATGTTGGTGGCGGAACCTTCTTACCTGTTAAAGTTGATGATACAGATAATCATAAAATGCATGCTGAATTCGGGGTTTTAACAAAAGAAACCGCAGATAAACTCAATCAAGCTAAAAAGGAAGGCCGAAGAATTATTTCAGTTGGAACAACCTCTTTAAGATTATTAGAGTCCGCTGCAGATGAAAATGGCATCTTACACCCATTTGAAAAAGACACCTCCATTTTTATCACTCCAGGATACAAATTTAAAATCATTGATGCTATGTTCACAAATTTTCACCTTTCAGGCTCAACCCTTTTTATGCTTGTTTGCGCTTTTGCTGGAATTGATATGATGAAACAAACATATAAAATAGCTATCGATAAAAACTATCGTTTCTTCTCATATGGTGATGCTTGTTTTCTTGAAAAACAAAAATAACTTATTTTAACCCTTGATAATCCTTTATTAAATCATCAATTTCATTTATTTCCTCGGAGGTTAATGCGGTTTCTTGCGGTAAAACTTCAACTTGACTTAACAATAGTCCAAGAAGATAAACAAAAAACATAAAAATTGAAATAAAGCAAATAAGCATTATCCCATGTCGAATTGGGTGAGATTCTTGATTATCATATTTATTTACCCCTTTTTGAGACGGCATAAAAAATAAAAAAACAGGATAAATCATCATTAAAAAGCTTAAAATTGCAATAGTTCCCATCACAAAATCTGAAACATTAAAAAATAACACTCCACAAACAAAGAAAAGCGATCCAATCAAAACAGAACCTGGCAAAATAAGTCCACTTTTACCAGCATCGTGAAGACGACGCACCATTGAAGAGATAACTGGAGGAAACATGAAAAGTATATAGCATAACAGATAAATAAATCCATCAAATCGCTCTACAAAAGCACTTAATCCAACAAAAATTAATATGACTGAAAATTGAAATAAAAAGAAACTCTGCCGTCCATCTCTTCCTCCCAAATGGGCATATTTTTTTAATCCATTGAAAAAAAAGTCTAACTTAAATAATTCAACAAGAAAAGTTAACATAAAATTCTTTTGCATAAGCTTTCTCCTTTTAAAAGAACTTTATAATAAACCAACTTTTTTTTCAAGAAAATAAACTATTAAGCTATTTTTTCTTATTTTAAGTAATTAAATAAAGACACCTCCTTATTATACTTTCTCTTCTTAATTTTTTATTTCAATGAATTACAACAAATATACAACTCTCAAATTTAAGCAATCTTTATTTTTTGGCTAGATTTTTAAATATTTTTAAAAAGAAGTTTACTTTACTCTATTTTTATGATAGAATATAAAAACTTTTTTCATTTTTGGAGTTTTTTATTATGCAGGCACAAAAAGAGCCAAAACCTTATCAGATCATGTCAACAAAAGACGTGGCGGATATGTATAAAAAGACACTAAAAAACGCCCAAGATAAAGCCGAATTTTTTTATAGTATTTATCAAAATAAAATTTATCAACCTCATCAAAAAGATCAAGTTATTCGATTTTTAAAGCAAGTCATTATTTTAAGCGATAGATATAGCTTAAATGAAACTGAGTATCTTTTTAAAATCATTAATGCACCTAACGAAAAAGATGCCCAACAAATTCTTATTGATTTAAAAAATAATGCAATAGAAACATTCAAGAATTTTAGTTCACTTGAAGAAATTGGCCGTATTCGAAGAACATTATATGGCATTAAATTTCCAAAAATATTTGAAAATAAATCTCGCATTTATTTAAAAACAAAACCTATCTTATCTGAAACGGAATTAATGCAAGATATTGTTGATTATCTAAATTATCCTCTTTTAAAAAATGAAAAATTTTCTTTTTCAATTGAAACAAAAACTTCAGAAGACATAAATGGCAATAAAAAAGAAAAAAAAGTTAAAAGGATTTGGCTAAAACAAAAACAAGACATGAAGCCTGTTGCAAAATTAAAGCAATATGAACTTGAATGCTGCCACTTTCTAAAAATTCTTCAAGAAAATGAAGAGCTGAAAAAAATATTTTTCAGATTTATCACTAAAATTCCAAATTCAAATAATCTATCTCTTTATTTTTCAAAATTTAAGAAAAAGAAAAATTTTCCACCCTTTCGTCTAGATCCAATTTTTTTAAGACATCTAAAATCTTATCAGCTAAAAGAAGAAGGCCATTTAATTGCAGCACTTCAAAATATTATTCAAAAAATTCATCTTTTTCACACAAATTTACATGAAATACTGATTAAACCCCTCTCTGATTCAGAAAATGAAGCTGGAATTGATACAATTATTTTATCTAAACTTCCAAGAGATATCTCTTCAATGTCAACATTTGTTCAATGGGAAAGCTGTATGACAAATGGAGGTCTTTATTTCCAAGATGTGATGATGCAAATTGGAACTGGATCTATTATTGCTTATGGCGTAAATAGCCAAAATCCAGAAAAAAAACTGGCTCGTATTTTATTAAAACCATTTGAAACGGCAAAAACTCTTCGCCAACGCCTTCATTACTTAGAAAATATTGATTCAGAATTTAGCTTTCCCGATATTTCTTTAAATAAAACGCTGCTTTGCGATTATGAAGACATGAACCAAGCCAAAAGAAAATTTTTGGAAGAAGAAACAAAATATTTAGATGAAGATGACTTAAATCTAGATCCTTCAAATGTTGAGCGAATTTATAAAATAGATAAAGTATATGGTCTTCAAAATATTGCATTCAAAGAAATTTTAGAATCTTTTATCGCTGATCATTTAAATACAAATACCGTTCCAGGAACATATATGGTCGTTGATTCTATGTATTTAGATAATTTACACCAAAGTTATCAAATTTATGATCGATTTGATAAAGATAATTTAATTAAATATTTAATTTATAATAAAATACCATATCATTTTGACACAAATGGCGTTATTCATACAGCCCATCTTAATATAACAGACATTCCAAATCTTCATTTGCGCCCTCTTAATTTAAAAACATTAACATTAAATGGGAATATGATTGATAAAGATTTTAAAGAAATTACTGTTGATCGGCTTTTTATTGAACAAGCATCAACTTTAAAAAGAAGAATCTTCCCAAAACATATTCATATTAATAACGGGCTCTTTTTCGAAAATTCAAATAAACAATTTGATATGCCATTTGGAATATCGGCTCCAATTGTTGCAGCAAGTGGAACAAAATTAAGCAGTATTGCACCTGATCTTCAAACAGAAGAATTGCTAATCCCTAACACTTCTGTTTCTTCACTGCCTGTAATAAAACTAAACACTTTGGATATTTCTGAATGCAAAAGAATCAAAAAATTACCAGATGGTATCATTATCACCCAAAAACTTGATGCTTCCAATAGCAATATACAAAGCATTCCGTCTCTTTCAACTGCATATATCAACTTAAATAGAACTAAAAATTTAACAGAACTTCCTGAAGGAATTAAGTTTTCTAAATTTTCAGCTATTCATTCTGCTCTTACTTCATTACCAAAAAATTTAAATGGTGTTTCATTTAATGCATCATTTTCTAATATCATTAAGATTCCTGAAAATACAAAATTTCAAGAAATGATTTTAGATGAAACACCTCTTCAATATATTCATCCAAATATTCAAATCAAATCTCTTTCAATTAATAACACTTTGGTTAAATCTTTGCCAAATGGATTAAGATTTTATAAGCTTTCAGCTGAAAACTGCCAAAATTTAACTGAACTTCCTAATGATATCATTATTGAAGGAACACTTAATCTTTCAAATTCAAGCATAAAGAAACTCCCTCCTTTAAAAACTCAACACATTCATTTAACAAGATGCAAAGAAATTGAATATTTATCAGAGCATACTGAATTTCAAAATCTTTTTGCGGCTCAATCTGGGTTAAAAGAATTACCAACAAATTTAAAGGCAAATATTATCCTTTGCCCTCAATCAAATTTACAAGCTATTCCTTCTTATTTAACTGTAGTTTCTTTAGATGCAAGGCATACCCCATTAAAAACAATTGGCGATGGAGTTGTTATTGGAACACTCAATATTTCACACACACCAATACAGCAAATCAATCCAACTCTTAAAGTTCAAAATTTAGAGGCAGTGAATTGCCAAAATCTTACTCAATTGACAATTAACAATCAGAAAGCCAATAAAATAAATTTAATGGGAAGTGCTATTAAAGAAATTTATAATATCGAAACAGATATCTTAAATGTCACTAGCTGTCAACAGATAAATCACTTAAATAATACTGTAAAATTCAACGATTTATTTGCTGAAAAATCAACTCTCCTTACTCTTCCTGATAATTTATGTTGCGCAAATATTGTTATATCTTATTGTCCAATAAAAAAATTACCAAATAATCTTACAGTTCATAAACTTATAGCAGAATATTCTGAGCTTAAAGAACTTCCTTCAACTCTTTACGCTCAAGAATTAAATATTAATAATACTAAAATCTCTATTATTCCTGAACACATTCAAGTTAAACGTCTTTTAATGGAAAATACAAATATTCAAACACTCAACTATTCTCCTCATTTTGAGGAAATTATTGTTAATCAACCCATTAAATACATTCATCCTTCTATTCCAAATGAAATAATTGTTGGTTTATCCCTTTCTCAAATAAAGCAAGGAAAACATAATTTCAAACAAAGAGATAAAAGTAAACGTTTAAAAAAACAACAAATAGAAAATCAATATGAATAATTTTTTATAAATATATTGAACTTTTCATCAAAAAATGATACTTTGCAGGCCAAAATAAAGAAATATTATAAAAGCTATGCAACACTATCTATCACACGAAATTTTAAATTTAAATGATATTCAAAAAATTTATCAAAATCATATTCTTTTTTGCAAGAAAAAAGCTTTAGATTATGCTTCTAAAATTACTTCGCTTTATTCAGATCAAGAAAAATCTCTCTTTATAAAAAAATTACACTCCTTTTTTATTTTTTGCTCAAAGTATAACATTTCTGATGAAGAAATATTATCAGAACTTGAAAATATTCAAACGATTCAAGATATAGATAATCTCATATTAAGAGCAAAAAATAATTTACAACAAAAAAAAATTCAAGAAGATAAAATTCTTTTAAAAGGAGAAATTGAACGAATTATCCATAATTACCATCCACATCCGTTCTTTCAAAATCGCCAACGCATCTATATTAAAATCAATAAAATTCCAACTCTTTTATTATTCATTCAAGAATCCATTGATTTTTTTAATGCTCATTTGCTTGATAACCAGCAAATAAAATTAATCTTAAAAAAACAAAATATAACCCAAAAAGCCCAACAAGGTAAACTTATAGAAAACACTTATTATCAATATTTTATTTCTGACGAACCAAACAAAGAAATAAAAATAGGAAAATTTTTAAATCATCTTTATCAACAAATTATACACTTATCTTCATTCATGGATAAATTATCTGAACAAGAATTAGATGAATTTATGTCTTTTTTTAAAAATCAATACTCTTTATCTTCTTCTTTAAAAAAAGAAGTGTCT
>JAZOOQ010000045.1:0-35606 GCA_045655105.1 Alphaproteobacteria bacterium
CTCCTCGCCAACCCTCCGCCCCCTCGCCACACCATAGCTAGAGATCTGCTCCAGCCATTTTCCATCTTACCTCTTATCACTGTTATGTTATCCCGGCCTAGCCAATTAAAAAGAAGGGAGAATTTGGGCCTATCAAAATTTTAATAAATCTTGCTATAAGTTTTTATATTATAAAATCTTTTTAAATATTTTTTGATTTTTACAGGCGCATTTTGAGCCATATTTTTTTTATCAATCATCTTTTGATACGTTTTCCTCATTCAAAATAGGCATTTTTTTTGATACCTTTTTTAAGGAAAAATTTCTTGATTTTTTTTTGTCCTTATGTTCTGATAAATCAATTGATAAAAAAGGAGGGCGCATGTTTTTCAAAAATGATAAACCTAAAACAAGGTTTTTAAAACGTATCATCATTTGTTTAATGTGTTTATTATTTGTTTGGGTTTGTTATGTTGCCATACAAACAACGCCTTGTTCGATAGACGGAATTGCGAATATTCATAATCCAGCTTGTCTAGATGTAAATAAAAAACTTAATTGGATGAAAAAAACAATGTTCGTGGCTAAGCGCACAACATTTGATCCAACTTATAACCGTCTTGCTAAAAAATCGGCCCCATATTTATTGTTGGCTAAGTCTGATATCCCCGCACCAACAAAAGAATTGATAGAGTCAACTTTAAAAGAGATGAAAGAAACCGATCCTTTGATTGAAGTTTTTGTTTTATTAAAAGAACGAGATGGGAATAAACCTGTTTCGCTCAAAACAGGAACACCATATCCTTCTTTCATTGTGGCCAAAAAAGAAGATGGCATTTATCAAACTTTGAATACTTTGATTTGGGATGAATCTGGAATAACGCTTTCTCAACCAGTAACAACCATCAAATGCATGGGCGAAGGCAAAATCAGATGTTATCTATTGGAAAAAGATTAATTTTTTTAATAGTTTTAACCATATTGCATTTCATTTATCTTCACTGAATTTAAGTCAGTTTTACAGCATTTTATTTAACCTGATTTAATTAAATTCAATATAGCCAGACTTAATTCAAATTCGCTTTTTTCCTTTGCCTTCCTTTCCTCTCTTCTCGTTTTATTTACTTTCATTAAACCCAAACCTAGATGCCCACTTGAACAGAATTTGAGCGTTCTTCTCGTTTTATTTACTTTCATTAAAACTAAACCTAGATGCCCACTTGAACAGAATTTGACCGCTCTTCTCGTGTTATTTACTTTCATTAAAACTAGACCTAGATGCCCACTTGGGCAGAATTTGACCGCTCTTCTCGTGTTATTTACTTTCATTAAACCCAAACCTAATTTATATATTCTTCGCGTTTAAGTAATGCTTTAAGAATCTTTAATAAGCTCTTGATAATATTTAGCATTAATATCTTATTACTTTTGTTATTTTTTTTGATGTTACCTTAAAAGGAAAAGACCATAAAAAAAACCACTGGATCTTCTCCAATGGCTTTTTTTAATTAAAGAATAAGCTTAAAACAATCCGCTTAAAACATCATCTTTTTTCACTTGTTGTTGCGTTTGTTTTTTCAAATCACCATAAATCAACTCACCTTGTTTACGTTCATTTTGATCCATTTCAGCTTCAATACTGTTAATGGCATTTTGAATGGTTAAATTCAACGTATCTTTTGAATTATCTTGAGCTGTTTTTAACCAGGCATAACATTGAGAAGGCCGTGGAGCATCAACCCCCTTTCCTTCGCAATAGCATTTTGCCAATTGATATTGAGCATAAGGATCGCCTTCTTGTGCGCCTTTTAAATACCATTTAAAGGCTTCTGCATCATTTTGGAAACGGCTTCTTAACAAGTCTGCATAATAAGCATAAGCTTCTGTTTCGCCTTTCTTGGCCGCCTCGTTCACTTTCTTTTCAATCAAGGTCATATCTTTAGTGATACTGGCTTCAACAACCATATCTGGCGAAATGGAATATTTGCGCCCGTCTGTTAACAAAACTTCCCCTTGAGCCAACATGTTTTGAACGGATTCTGGATCATTAAATCCATTAATAACCGGCGTTGGAATGGCCAACAAATCGCCTTTGGGAACGGATTTTTCTGGTGGAGTTGGGCGCCATTCTCTGGCTCTTCGTTGCATTTGTAACACAACTTCTTTCTTTTTAATTTTATTCACCAACTCATCTCTTTTCTTCATCGCTTCGCGACCCACATCATCTTCGGCATTATAAGCTGCCAAAATGCTATACCAAGCATAAGCATCAGCTGGATTATATAAAGGACCTTTTTCAGCACGCAAACCGGCCAACTTGTTTTGCGCTAACACATATCCTTGACGAGCAGAACGGTTCATCCATTTTAAAGCATTTTCAAAGTCTTGTGGGGTTCCCCAACCCAAATAATAATGAACCCCTAATTTATATTGAGAACCGGCATGTCCTCTTAAAGCGCTCATCAAATAATATCCGAATGAACTTTGATAATTTTTTTCAACTTTTGTGCCAGTTGCAAACAATTCGCCCAATTGATAAAGGGCATCTGCTTGCCCAGCATAAGCAGCTCTTTTCAAATAACGCAACCCTGTTTCAAATCTTGGATCAGAAGGATCTTGCGCTTCATCAAGCAAAATTTGGGCCAACTCATAAGCGGCATCAATATTATAAGCGCTTTCAGCTTTTTTATAATATTCAACTGCCATGGATAAATCTTTTGGAACACCTTGCCCTTGGGCATACATTTTTCCCAAATAATAATAAGCTGTTGCATCCCCCTCATCTGCCAAATAAGAAAATTCAGCAAAAGCTTGATCATATCGATTAATTTTATAAGCTGTTAAAGCTTCTGTTAAACCGGCAAATGCTGTTGATGAAAGCAAAAAAGCCGATAAGGCAACAACTGACAAAGAAAAACGTTTCATATTTCCTCCAAAAAAAATAACCCTTTTTCTAAACAATATCACATTCTTTTTAACTTGTAAATCATTTTATTTCAAATAATTTTGTGGGTTCACAACTTTTGTTTTATATCTAATTTCAAAATGAAGCTGAGGCGTTGAAACATTTCCTGTTGCGCCAACAAGTGCAATATTTTGCCCTTTTTTAACTTTTTGACCTTTTTTCACAAGCAATTTTTGGTTATGAGCATAAGCTGTTAACCAACCACTTTTATGACGAATCAAAATCAAATTTCCATAGCCTTTTAACCCATTTGATGCATATCCGATCACGCCTTCTTCCGCCGCTTTCACATAGGTTCCTTGTTTGGCTTTAATGTTAATCCCATCATTTTGTTGCCCTTGCGCATTCAAACCAAACTTTGAAACAACTTGCCCTTTAACAGGCCAAGAAAATTTCTTTTTGCTTTGCCAATAAGGGATTTTGGCGCTTGCTCTGGCAACGCCTTTACTTCTTGCTTGCGGCGTATTTTGCACTTTAAGGGGCGTTTCTTTTTGATTATTCAAATATTTTTCATCCGCCAATGTTTTGGCTCTTGCTTTTGAAACCGCTTTCGTTGACTTTTGGTTAGAGGCCACCAAAATATCCTCAGGATCCCTGATTTTCAAGCGTTGCCCTAAATGAATGGTATAAGGCGATTCCAATTCATTCATTTTTGAAAGTTCATGCACGCTCATTTGATATTTTTTTGAAATATTATAAAGCGTGTCGCCTTTTTGAACGGTATGAAGTTTTGGTTGAGGGATTTTAAGTTTTTGACCAACTTTTAAAGTATAAGGTTGCGTTAAATTATTTTCTTTAATCACCGCGCGCATGGATAAATCATTCTTTTTGGTTAAAGAATAAAGCGTATCCCCGCGTTTCACATATAAAAACTCGCCATCAGAATGATATCCATGACAGCCAGCTAAAAAAACATTTAGCAAAAGAAAACATGAAAAAAGGGCCCTATTTTTCTTCATAAATTTTATCATAGACCCTTTATTTTTAAATTGCAACCATTATTTTTTAATTGGTTATTCATTTAACCCATTAAAACTTTTAAGATATTTTTTTAAACTGTTTAATGATAAAAAAAATAATCCCACCTCATTGCTTTCTTAAAAAAAATTAAACGCCCTAAAAAAGAGCGTTTAATCAAAAAGTTTTTAATATAAATATGTTAACAGTTATTATTCAACCAATTCTTATTCCATTTCTTTTGCTCTGCCTTCAGACATTCTTTTAATTGTTTTAAGAATAGATCCAGCTGCAATAAATTCTTCATTTTGCGTGTTCGCCATCCACATTCTATGCCCCGTATCGCTCACATATTCGCAAGAACAAAGCATTTGAGAAAGCGCATATAAACCCATAACATTGCGTCTATGATTAACAGCAGATTCCAATGATAACAACATGCCGTGATCTTTTGTGTTTCCATAATAAGCAGCCAAACAAGAAGGTGTAAACCCATTTTCATCCATCACAAACGGATTTAATTTTTTTTGATAACTTGCAATCATAAATGGAACATCTATCACATGCGTATAATCGCCTTCTTTTCTGCCCTCTTCTGAAAGAGCGCGCACTGTTTCATTTGAAACAACATAATGCAACAAAGTGTTGCCTTTATCATCTTTTGAATTAACGTCTTGTCCTTTTGCAAGCAAATCTTTAACAGCTGGAACAAACCCTTCTCTTTTCAAATCTTCAACAGAGGTTGAAGCCCCTAATTGTTCCAAATAATATTTATAATAATCATTTCTTTCGCTTGGTAACATAAAATCCTCCTTAAAATTAAAACGATAAGGATTTTATCATATTTTTAATCTTTTGTCAATTTATTTTTATATATGGATAAAATCATAAAAAAAGAGCCTCAAAAAAAAGAAGCCCTTTTCTTTTTTATCATTAAAAAACACTTAATTTTTCACATGTTCTGCTTGATAATTTTGAGGCATTACCTTTGATGCTTTTTGAATCACTTTTGGTTGAAAAGCTTCTGAAAAAATATCAACTTTTGGCATTTTCACTGCAGATTCAATCAACAACGTTGGATCCCCAACCAATGAATTGCATAGCGCATCTTGTTTTTGAAATTCAACAGCATCTTTTTTATTTAAAACAACATTCATTTGAAATTCGGGCGTTTCTAAAAGCGCATATTTAACCTTACCAGGCATTTTATCATGCTTGGCGCCCAAAGATTTCACCAAATAAACAAACATATCAACATCTTTATGTTCATAAGCTAAATCAAGCGCTGTTTTGCCTTCTTTATCTTGATGGTTCACATCTGCATGATAAATTGAAAGCAAGGCCACTGTTTTGCGGTCATTATTGTGAACGCAATACATCAAAGCCGTTTGCCCTTTATTATCTTCTTGATTCACATTGGCTTTATTTTCAAGCAACAAAAGCGTTAACTTTCTGTTTTGATTTGAAATAGAGCGCATTAAAGGCGTTTGTCCCCAAACGTTTTCTTTATTCACATCAGCCCCTTCTTTTAAAAGCTTTTCTGTCAACTGGATATTATTTTTCAAAACGGCGGCCATCAATGGCGTTTTCCCATGATGATCTTGATGATTAATATTGGCGCCCTTTTCAATCAATAATTGAACAACGGCTTGATGATTATTTTCCGTTGCATTTAAAAGCGCTGTTTCGCCCGTTGCAAATGCTTTTTTATTCACATCAGCGCCTTTTTCAATTAAATATGAAGTCATGCGCGCATCCCCTCGTTCGGCCGCTCTGATTAAAGCGGTTACGCCTAATTCATCTGTTGCATCAACATCCACTTCTTTTTGGCGCACCATGGCTTCAACCGTTGTAAAATCCCCGCGTCCGGCTGCTTGCAAATAATATTCATCTTGAGTCATTTTTCCCATTTTTTATCTCCTATCAAAAAATTAATCTCGCGAGCGTTCGCCTTTTTGATTGCGCCGCTTTGCGATTTGATTTAAAACATGAACAGGCTTTAAAGATTTTGCTTGTTTCATTTCCAAAACTTTTTGATACATTAAAACAAGTGGATCTTTTAAAAGCTCTTCCTCTAAATATTGTTCTACGCCTTTTTTATTTTTGCTGTCAAGATTAATTTTTGCGCCAGCCAACAAAAGAAGGTTAAAAATCTTATCATTCTTTGTTTGAATGGCATAAAAAAGCGGAGTTTTCCCCTCTTTATCCGTTAAATTCACGTTTGCACGCGTCTTTTTCACCAAATGCTCCACTATTTCTTTACTTTCGTTTATCACGGCGTAAAAAAGCGGTGTTTTTCCTTCCTTATCTTTTTTATTCGCATCCGCCTTATAGGCATCCGTTAAAAGTTTCACAATTTCTAAACTCTGTCTTGTCACGGCATAATGAAGCGCTGTTTTCTTTTTTTTATCTTCTAAATCAACATCAGCACCCCCTTTTATCAGCATATCCATAAAATAACTTTTCTTTTCCTTAATGGCATGAATAAGCGGTGTATCACCTGAAACTTTATGTTGAAAATTCAAAATCGCCTTATTTTGAATTAAAAGATCCAAAGCTTCTAAATTTTCTTTATCAATGCATCTAAAAACTGGATTTTGCCCATATCTGTTTAAAATATTAATTTCAGCCCCTAACTCAATCAATAATTTTAACGGACGGATATTATAAGTTTGGTCAATCGCTGTTAAAATGGGCATTTCTCCTAGAAATCCCACAAAATTAACATCCGCATTCTTTTTTGTAACCAAATATTTGATTTTTTTATCATCTCCATTTTTGATGGCTTTTAATAAACTTTCTTCATAATTCATCTTATTTATTCCTTATTCTTTCACTTTATCATTCATTGTTTGCGCATAAACAATCCTTTTGGGGCTTTTATTTATATATTGTTTTAAAGCTCTTAACTTTTGTTGTCTGTGACGCACTTTTAAAAAAATTTTCTTTGCTAATTGAAGATTGCCTTTTTGCATTGCCAAATTATAAGCATCCACCCCAAAAGCATCTGTGATTAATAAATTTGCCCCTGCTTCAATTAATAAATCGGCTGCCTTTAAATAATTTTTATGAATCAAATCCATTAAAAGCGGTGTACCATCCATATTTTCATAATCAATGTTGGCTCCTTTTTCCACAAGAGCTTCAAAATATGTTTGATCATCTAGCTCTTCAAAATGCTTTAATGCATAAAAAAGAGGTGTTTTGTCCTCTGAATCAGGCAAATCCAGTTGAATATCTTTTTCCAATAACTTAAAAAACAAATCCTTATTTTGTTTTAAAACACTGGCAATTAAGGGGGGTTTGCCTATCATATTTTTTGTTTGCAACTGAAGTTCATGCTGAATGAAAAAAGAAGCCATTTCTTTGTTTTCAACTTCAATCAGATCTGTTAAAAGCCCTTTCTTTAAAGAAAGAGACACTTCATCTAAATATCCTCTTTTTTCCAAACATTCAAAAAACAAAGGATTTTTGCTTGTTAAACACCAATCAGATATCCCTTCTTGATTTTCATCTAATACCCCAAAGTCTATCCCCATATCAATCGCATAATCAATATCCCTTAACTTTCCTTGATAAAAAAGATTTTTCAAAAAAAGTTCGCCTTTTTCATCCTTCCCATTCAATGACAAAAAGGGATCTTTTTTAAGATAAGTTAAAAGGCTCTTTTCTGTTTGATAATGCCCAACATCAAAAAACATACTTGAAACATCTTTTTGCTTTTTTTGAGTTTCATATTCCAAAAAAGCTTCGCCATCTTTTAAAATTAATTCAGCTTTTTTATCAATTTGAATTTCATCTAATCGTTTAAATTCTTTTTTTAAATTTTGATCAAAAAAATGATGCGAAACATTTGATAAAAGCAAATAAACAACCACTTTTACTTGCCCATTTTTGGCCGCATGCATCATTGGTGCTTGCATTTTATCCGAAAAAATAAAAGGCTTTAAGGAAGCGCCCTTTTCTTTTAATTCATCTAAAAAATCAACATTTCCGATTTGACAAGCCTTTTGAACAAGAATTTTAAATTTTTCTCTTTTAAAAAAGGAATCAAACTGCCAATTTAACCAAGCCCTTGCACTTGCTTCATCATTTTTTTCAAGCGCTCTTAAAGCTTTTTTCATCTTATAAATATCCAAAACTTTTTGAACGCCAGAAAAATCCCCCTTTTCAATGCGTTTTCTTAAAATAAATCCCCATGGCCCTAATAAAACCCGATCAATTTTAATCGAATTATTTTCAAAAAAATCACTAATTTGAAACAAGCCATTATATTCTTGAATGCTATAAAGGTGATCGGATCTGCGCCCCTGAGTCACCCATTTGTTCACCGCCTTTTTATAATCGCCGGTTTTAAATTCCCTTTCTAAACAAGAATATAAATCCATTTCTTAATCCTTTACTTTAAATCTTTGTGTTTTGAGCATTAAAAGCCCAATTGGTCACCTTTTTTTTCGGTAAAAGCAATTTTTTGGAGGGCAACACCAGCCCCAACTTTTTTTTCATTTCTGTCTTAATTAAATTGGCCATTTTGATGTTTCCTTCGCTCATAGCTAAATTAAAAACATCTTTCCCCTCATCATTTTGAATTAAAATATCAGCGCCTTCAGCTATTAATTGTTGAACGATTTCTTTGTTATTCATCAAAACAGCTTTCATCAGCGCCGTTTCGCCAAATTTATCTTGGTGATCGATTTGAATCTCTTGCCCTTTCACTCTGAATAATTGCATCAACCAACCGTATTGAGCCGCCAAAACGGGATAAAAAAGCGCCGTTCTCCCATCCTTATCTTCTTGATTAATCTCTTTTGTTTTTGCTAAAAGAGGGTGTAAAAGAGAAGTAATTTCATAAAAATAAGCATTCATAAGCGGTGTTCTTGACTTTTTGTCTTTATCTTCCAATCCGATATGTTTATCAATCAGATATTGCCTTATTTTAATCGCACCGTTTAGAATGGCCTCATTTAATATCCCGTTTTTAAAAACTTTTTGAGCCTCAATTTTAAGTTCCTCTTCGTTAAAAAGCTTAAAAAACCAAACCCTATCTTTATAAAGGGCTTCCTCTAAAAATGTTTTCCCCTCTTTTGTTTTGCCATTTAATGAAACACCAAAAGATAAAGCTCTGCTCGCCAAATTTTGATCATTATTTTCAATGGCCTCTTCTAAAATCCCTTGCCCCTCTTCGTTTTTAACTTCCATTGAAAGCAACGGATATTGAGTTAAAACTTTAAAAATTTCTTTCTCGCCAATTGAGCCTGTCATCAACTGGTGCGCAAGCGCCCATTCTCCTTTGTCCTTTTTCTTTTTTAATAAAGAGCCATATGATAAAATAAGCTCTGTCATTTTTTGATACTCATTTGCTCTTTTATAAGATTTAAAAAGCTCTTCTTTTTGGCTCCCACGCAAATAAACTTTTGCCCCTCGTTGTAACAGTTTATAAACAATCTCTTTTTGCTGATATTGCGCAGCTTTCATCAACAAACTTTCTTCTTTATTTTCAAAAAGAGATGGATTTAATCTTGCGCCTTTTTCAAGCAATTCTTCCAATATCTCCCAATTGCCGAGCTGAGCCGCCTCAAGAGATAAAAGCTTTAATTTTTTATCCCGTTTAAAAGAATTTTCTGTTTCCAAATAGTCAAAAACCGTTTGTTTATCGTTCTCTTTAATGGCTTTTAGGGCTGTTTTTAAATGATAAATTTCCAAGCATTTTGTTGCCATTGTTATTTTATCAACATGAAAAGAAGCGCGAAACAAATAAACCCAAGGGCCAAAAAGCGCTTCATCAATTTTTAATTTTGTTGACATATAACTATCAATCAAAGCAAGCTCTTGCGAAAAAGAAAATTCGCCGATACGAGCTGGCATATTTTCATTCAACCAATCCTCTTTGGCTTTTTTATAATCACCGGTTTTAAACCCTTGTTTTAAACAATCATATAACGTCATAAAAAAACTTTACCCTACTCTTCTCTGGTTCTTTCTTGCTCTGGCTCGCCTAAAATTTTTGAACTCATAATTTTTTTTGGTTCATTTAAAACGATATCTTTCTCTGGCAAAGACTCTTCTGCCCCTTCATTTTTAAAACCATCTGTAAATTGATGGGATTGAGTCTTTTCTTTTTGAATGGCATCTAACAAACGCAAACATTCCACATGCGCATAAGCATTCGCCCAATCTCTGGCCGTTTTATCGGTAATATCTTTTTTATCTAAATCAGCCCCAGCAACAATTAAAAATAAAACAACATCATTAAACCCCGCTTGAACCGCATGCATCAGAGCTGTTAAGCCATAGCAATCTTGCAAGTCTAAATCAACGCCATGAGCCAGCAACCCACCCAAAATATCCATATCGCCTTTATGAACGGCTCTCATTAAAGCTGTTAACCCTTTATTTGATTGAATATCTAAATCCGCCTTTGCCTCAATTAATAATTGCGCTGTGCGATTATATCCATTACAAATGGCCTTCATTAACGCCGTTTCGCCCAAGGCATCTTGCATATTTAAATCAGCTTTACTTGCAATTAATTCTTCCGTTAAACGCACCCTGCCATTTAAAGCGGCCACCATTAATGGAGTAAGCCCTTGTTCATCTTGAACATTCACCCCTATTTCTTCTTTCGCTAAAAATTCTTGCACATGGCGAAGATCCCCATCATTCACCAAATCAATTAACCTTTTGGTTTTAAAAGAAATTTCTTCTTGAGTTAAGCCTTCTTGAGCATCTTCTTCTTCAAAAACTTCTTCATTTACCTGCTCTTTTAAAAAGCCTTCTTTCACAATCTCTTTATTGCTTTTATTTACGTCATCTTCCATCTTTTGCCCTCCCCAAACAAATGGTTGCTTTTAAAAAATTCTTTTTCTGACACTCTTTTTGCTTTTGATTTAAAATTTCTTGATTCAAGCGCTCTGCAATAAAACGATATCCTCTTTTAAAAGCTTTATCCGCGGCTGTTTCTTTCTTTTTATCCAGCAAAGAAGGATTAGCGCCCTTTTCAATCATCAAATAAGCCAACGCTCCATCACCCTTAAAAGCCGCCGCCATTAAAGGTGTTTCGCCTTGAATGTTTTGCCTATTTAAATCAGCCCCAGCTTTCACAAGCATAGTAGCAATCGTTTGATAATTATATAAAATGGCCCACATCAACGGCCCATCTCCATTTAAATTGGCTTTATCTAAATCAGCGCCTTTATTAATAAGCGCTTCAACCATTTCTTTTTCGCCCCGCGCTGCGGCATAAATTAAGGGCGTAAACCCATCTTTATCAGCTTGGTTTACGTCAACTCCCTCTTGTTCAAGCAACAAAGAAAATAACCCAAAATCTTTGCGTTTCACAGCTGTTTGCAAGGCATGAACTGAAGCCATTTTATTCTCTTTCCCTTCCTTGCATTGAATTATAAGAAGCATAAATTGGATTTTGAAGAATGCGCACCAAACTTTCTTTTTTTAAAAACTCAAAAACTTCCAAATGGTTTTGTTCATAAGCAAGCATAGAAGGCGTTTTATTTTCATTATTCATCAAGGCAATCTGGGCCCCCTCATCTAGCAAAAGCTTGCTCATTTCTAAATAACCATTTTTGGCCGCATAATGAAGCGCCGTCATTTGATGCTTATCTTGATAATCAAGCACAGCGCCCGACTTAATCAAACAATAAGCTGATTTTAATTGATTAAAGGCAGCGGCCCATTGTAAAGGCGTAAGCCCTGCGCCATCTGTTTCATTCACATCAACTTCAGGATCTTCCATCATCAAGGAAACAACGCCATCTAAGTTGCTAACAATTGCAACCATAAGCGCGCGTTGTTTTTCAAGGTGAACAAAATCTGGAACAAACTCTGTCATCATTTCTTGATAAGAAGGCTTGTTTTCTTTCGTTGCCATTTGATAGCATCTATAAATTAAATCAGAAACTTTATCCCCGCGTTCATCTTGAAGCGATGGATTAGCCCCCGCTTCTAATAATTTTTTAAAAACATCTGCTTGCGCCTTAAAAACCGTATACATCAGCGCCGTGTTTTTAAAACAATCTTGTTTATCTAAATCAGCGCCCTTATCAATCAAAAAGAAGGTCACTTTTTCATGTTGATGAACAATCGCTTTCATCAAAGCCGTTTGCCCATATTGATCAACCGCATCAATCTCTGCCCCTTCTTCAAGCAAAAGCTTAATGCCCGGCAAATTCCCCTTTTGAGCTTCGTTTAACAGCTCTTCATTTAATTTTTTTGTGATCAACATATTAATCCCTCTCATTTTGCCAAATCATTTTTTTATATTTCAAAAAGAAATTGCCTTGAATCTGTCTTAAATAATTCAATCTTCTTTTTGATTCTTCAAGCGCCGATAACCCAGGCATTGACCGATTTATTTTATCAGCCATTTGAATATATTTCAAGAATGAACGCACCTCTTTTTTATTTAAAAAAGCTCTTCTTTTAAAATAATCAGAGGCCTTTTCGCCCCACCGATTTTCAAGAGAAGGATTCACACCTAGATGAAGCAAATTTTCAACCGTTTTAAGATCAGAAGCTGAAAAAAGCGCCGTATCTCCCCAAGCATTTTTTTGATTTATATTGGCTCCAGCACCAACCAATAAACTTAAATCATCAAAATCTAATCCCAAAAAAGAAGCCGTATGTAACGCCGTGAACCCATGCTTATCCGTTTGATTCACATCAATTTTTTCTTCGCATAATAACCGACGCATCATTTTTAAGCGATTTAAACGAATAACATGATGCAAACAAGGAACGCCAAAATCATCTTTTTGGTTCACATCAGCGCCAACGCATAAAAGCGTTTCAAATAAATTTCTGGCCCCTTTAAAAATGGCTATTTGCAATAAAGATTGCCCATATTGATTTTTAAGGTTCACATCAGCTCCCTTACCAACCAATGCGCCAACGCCTTTCACATCATCTTTTTGAACGGCCATAATCAATTTTTCATTCAGTTTATTCATCCGCCCTCTCTTTTCTTATTCTTTTATTTGTTGCTTGAATGATATATTTCGATACCATTTACTTGGGTGCGTTGCTAAAATATCTTTCCGCCCTGTTTTGGCTTCTATTTGAAGCTTTTTCATCACATCTCTTACTGGTTTTGCTTTATAAATGCAAGCATAACCCCAAGCGTCTTTGCCATTTTTATCTCTTAAAAAAGTATCTGCATGATGACGCAACAAAACTTCAGTTAAATAAGGCAAATTTTCTTGCGCAGCTACCATCAATGCCGTGCGCCCTTTTTTATCTTGTTGATTCACGTTCACGCCATTTGCCAATAATAATTTAACGGTTTTTACCTTATTGCTTTTAATGGCTTTCATCATCACTGTTTCGCCAAGCGCATCTGTTTGGTTCACATCAGCGCCATTGGCAATCAAGCAAAAAACATGAGAAAAAATCCCCGTTTCAACGGCATGGAGCAATGCACTTTTAAAAGAATAATCCCTTTCATCTACACGAGCGCCATTTTTAATTAACAACTCGCCAATTTCTAAACCACCATATAAAACATTTTGAATCAACGGTGTTTTACCACTGGCATCTTTTAAATTCACATCAGCGCCCCTTTTAATTAAGGCTTGAACAACTTGCTTTTGCTCATAATAAATGGCTTGATGCAATGGCGCAAATCCATAGATATCTTTTTTATTTAAATCAGCCTTTGCTTCAATTAATTTCAAGGCTGTATTAACTTGCTTTGTTTCAATTGCCATCATCAACGGCGTTTTTTGCTTTTGATAATCCGTTGTGTTTAAATTTTTCATACGAGGAATTAAATAAAGCGAAAATGGTTCATATCCTTTTTGAACAACTTGATTTAAAATGGTTTCGCCATTCATGTTTTGCAAATTAAGATCGCATCCTTTTAAAAGAATTTGAGTCACAATAGGCCAAAATTCTTTTTGCGTGGCCTTCATTAAAAAAGTTTCCCCTTTTTCGTTTTGAACATTTAAATTAACGCCTTGTTCAATCAAAAAAGAAGCCTCTTTTTCATTTTTATTTTCAATTGCCTCAAATAATTTTATTTCATTTTCTCTCATTTAATTTATCTCTTTTTCTTTACTTTTAAATCAAGTTTTTTGATGTGTAAAAAAAAACTTATTCTTTTAAATATATTCTTTAATTTTTAATTTGTTATTTTTTCCTTTTAAAGCATCACTTAAACTTTTATATTTTTAAACAACCAAATTAAAAAACATTTCTTTTTTGTTTTATCTTTCGTTTTGGCTTGAATTTTGCCCCAATGACTTCATCATTTTTTCTGGTTGCCTGTTTAAATTGATTTTTTTTGCCTCTTTTGGCCCTTCCCCAAAAATCAAATCATTAAAAACGGCATTTAAAACCATTGCCCCATTTAATAAACCATTTGAAACTTCAGATTCATTCTTATGGTTATCTTTTAGCGTTACCGCACCTTCATTCTTATTCGTCATTTAAACTGGATCCTTTTTTAAACACATCAAACGAAGGCCCATTATATCATAGGCAAGCTTATTCGTCAATATTTTTTTATATTATAAAAGTTATTAAAAAAAGAAGCATTAAACCAAATAATAAATTGATTAAAAAAAGAAAAACAAAAACCAAATCTTTGCTGATAAAAGAGCAAAGATCTTGTTATTCAACCAACTGGTTTTATAAAACCCATTGGCTCAGATTTTCATTTATAAAGGCTTAAAGTAAAACACCATAAAAAAGCTTTATTTAAACATTTAATGCAATAAAAAATGCCAGAGAGGTTTTCTCTGGCGCTTTTTCTTTTTTTTAAACGATTAATGAGCATTCCCATATCTATCGTTCAATGTCTGTCTTGCAGCATCTGCCCGTTCTTGGTTTCTTGCATTCGACATTTCATTATTTTTCTTGCGAATGTAAGCCAAGTATTTTTGATTTTTTTGATTTTCCAATCTTCTGTTTTTACTTGCTTCAATTTTTTGTCTTAAGGCTCTTGCTGTTGCAACAATTTGAATTTGTTTTTTAAGCAAATCTTTGCCTTTTAATTTTGAAGACTTCCCTTTCAGCTTATCAGTCAATTCAAAATCATCTAATGAACCAGAAACATAAAGATCAACAATAGCTTCGCGAATTTCATCAGAAACAACTTGTTCAACCTTGCCATCTTCTCCGGCTCTTTCTGTAGCAAAATCCACTTCAAGACGACCAATGGCTCCTGTATGAGCTTTAGATTCTTTATCAATATCCCCTTGAACACCAAGCTCATGAACAATATTTCCAAGCTTGCCAAGTTGTTCTCTTGATAATGGTTTACCTTCTAAAACATCTGTCATCAACTGAATTTCGGCAAAATCAGTTCTTTTTAATTTATCAATAATAACTTTACCATCTTCAGTGAATTCAAATTCTTCAGGCTTTTTAACTTTTGCGCCTGGTTTTCCAGCGCCTTCTTGACCATCCAATGCTGGAGCTGGAGCTGGCGTTGGAGCTGGTGCTGGTTCTTCATGCCCTACTTCTGGAGCTGGAGCTGGTGCTGGTGCTGGCTCGTTTGGTGTTGGGGCTTGCTCTAATTCCTCACCAAAGACTGGAACACCGCTTGGATCCAAAGCAACTGGCTTTCCTGTTTGAGGATCAATCATCATCATATCTTGATCCGCCCAGTGAGTTCCTGATGCTTTTTCGCCTTCAACTTTTGGTTGACCAGGCGCAACTTCAGGAGTTGGCATTGGTGCTGGAGCTGGCTCTTGACCTTCGCCTTCTCTTGGAGCTGGCTGTTGGCCTTCGCCTTCTCGACCTGGTGCAGGAGCTGGTTGATGATCATTCAAATTCGTTGGCTTTTCTTTATTTCCAGTCAAAGCCTCTTGAATTTGTTGAGAAATTTCAGGAGAAATGTTTGCTTTTTGGGCAGCTAATTTAGCAAAATCTGCTGCCGTTCTGCCATTTTTATCTGTAAGAGTTAAATCAGCGCCGTTTGCCACTAATTTTTCAACAATGTCAACATATCCCATAAATGAAGCATACATTAAAGCAGTTTGTTTTGCATTATTTTGAGCATTCACATCAGACCCTGCTTTAATTAAAACATCAACAGCTCGAGATTGCCCTTCAGAAGCCGCCAACATAAGAGCTGTTTGATTTCTTTCATGGGTCCCTGCGTTCACATCAGCGCCCGCAGTAATGCAAGATCTTAAGCTATTTAAATTGCCTTTTCGACTTGCCGCTCTTAATTCTTTGTTAAGAAGGTCTTCTTTGCCAGTTATTTTTTCTTCTATAAGTCTAGCAACGCCCGTCATATCCACTTTATTTGTTGGATCATTGGTAAAATCAAGAGCTGTGTATCCTTTATCATTTGTGATATTCAAATCAGCGCCCGCTTTAATTAAGGCAACAGCCATTTCAATTCTGCCTTGTTTGATAGCGCTCATCAAAATGGTATTCCCACCAAATGGCGCTTTCTTATCTAAATTAATGCCTTTGGCTGCAAGAAGTGTTTCAAAAGCTTCTTTTTTGTTATGAGCAAAAGCCGTCCATAATGGTGTTTGATCGCTCATCAATGTTGTTCCGTTCACATCAGCTCCTGCTTCAATCAACATTTTAACAACATCTTTATCACCAGCATAAGCCGCTTGAGATAAAGCAGTCATCTGACCTAATTTACCAGTTGCATTCACATCTGCGCCATTTTCAATCAAAAATTTAATATGGTCTTTTGATGGTTTTTCGCTATATAAAAACTTCATCAAAATTGAATCACCACTTACATCTGTTGAATTGATTTCAGCGCCTTGTTTAAGCAACTTTTTAATCTCTTCAATCGGTGTATGAGCATTAACCGCTGCAAGTAATTTATTTAATCTTGCTTGTTCTTCTGGCGTCAATTTTGGCTTTGCTGGATCAACAGGCTTTGTTGGTGTCGGCGTTGGACCAGCTGGTGTTGGTCTTGCAGGATCAACTGGCTTTGTTGGTGCCGGCGTTGGACCAGCTGGTGCTGGTCTTGCAGGATCAACTGGCTTTGTTGGTGTCGGCGTTGGACCAGCTGGTGTTGGACCAGTTGGCGTTGGACCAGTTGGCGTTGGACCAGTTGTTTGGCGTTGTGGTTGTGGTTTTCCACCATTGCTTCCATTTTGAGCGCCTTTTTGTTTCAAAAGCTGAATAATATCAGCCATACCAGCTTTACCAGCTTGAGCCTGAGCTAAATCAAGAGCTGTTTTGCCTTCTTGATTTGCAATATTTAAGTCAGCGCCCGCATTCAGCAATATTTCAACCATTTCTTTATCCAATGGATGTGTATTGCCCACTTTATCATCTAAAGAAAGTTTAAGTGCGCTGAATAAAAGCGTTTCCCCACCAGGCAAACGATGATTAATATCCATTCCTGATAACAAACCTTTTAAAGCTTCCTTATCATTAACTTTAATATAATCTAATGCTTTTCTTAATGTTTTATCTTTTTCAAATTCTTCTTGTTGGAAACCACCTTCAAAAATATAAGAATCAACACTAAAACTTGCTCCAGCTAACTCTTCTTTCGTTGGGGCATGCCCTAAATATTGCTCTAATTGAGTTTTCATAGCATCAGAAGCAAAATATTCACTCAAGCGAAGGTTATATTCGGCTTTTTGTTCATCAGAAAAGATTGCATGATTCAATTTGCCATTTATGGTTCTTGGATAAGAATCAAAAGTATTTTTATATTTGTTTTCAACATAATCTACTGCTTGATGAGCCAATTTTTGAGTTACTTCTGTTGGCAACAAAAATTTCATATCCGTTTTTTCTGTTGGTTCAACTTGATTTTCAACTTGGTTATCTGGTTGATTTTCTTTTGTTAATTCAGGGTTCATCCCAGCTGCTTTATCAAGCACTTCGTTTAATTCATCTCTATTTGGATGTAAACGATATCTATTGGCGATATAGTTATAGCATTCTTCTTGTGTGATAAATTTAGCCATATATTTTTGATATTGCATAAAAAGTTTTTTGGAACTACGCAATTTATTCCAATCCACTTGACCATCAGCCGTTTTTGGAACTTTTTGCCAAAATTTATATCGGGCATAAGCTTCTTTTTGCTTAGGTGTTTTTAATTGTTTTTCAATGTTTGGATCATTTAAATCAAGCCCATGCAAGCAAACATCTGGCGTTGCAATATGGCGCAAACATTTTTTGGCCACTTCTGCTGCAATTGCTGATTTAGAAATATTTTGATCTTTAAGCTCGCTGGTAATATAATCCGCGCGATCGCGTTTTTGAATTTCTTTATTTTCTCTTTCAAGTTCTTTCTTTTGCTTATAATACTTATTGATCATTTCAGCTGGCACACCAATGCAAAGCGTTAACACTAAATTTAACGCCAAGTCTGCGCATGTTTCGCCGTTAATGCTGTTTAATTTATTCCAAAAACCCTCTTCCCAAACTTTATCCCAATCCAATTTTTTGAAATTTTCTTTGAAAGAATCTGGACCAGCAAATGTCACATCTGCATTTAATTTTTCAACAACATCTTTTGCTTTGTTCACTTGATCAGCAATTTTTTCAGCTGTTGTTGGATCTTTTTTAACATATCGATGATAAGCTTGCGTAATGTTTGGTTGACCATTTAAAAATTCAGCGCGTTCTTCAGCCAATTCTTTTTGTTTTTCTGGTTTTAAAACGGCTTCTTCTTCAGGTGTTAACTGCTCTTTTTTCTTTTGTTTTTGCAAAGCTTGTTCAGTTAACAACAAGTCTTTTCCTGCATTTAAGGTCTTTTGCGTTTCGTTCACACTCCTTAAATTACCAACAGCTGATTTAAATTCAGGACTGAGCACACTTAAGTTTGGCAATCTTGTTGAAAGGAAGTTTGAAATTTTTTCTTCTGAAGCTAATTCCCCATTTTGAACAGCCGTTAAAATATCATCTTTTGATAATGATTTAAACTCATCTCTTGAAAGCAAAGAACCAATTAAAGCAGATTGAATCAAAGCTAAACGATCCATCCCAAATTGAATTTTTTCAACAGGGTTACTTTTCCCATCCAAAATGCGATCTTCTTTTGTTTTCACGCCTGCATCAAGCAAGTGACCAAGTATATGAGCACTCATATTTTGAGCTGCCAACAAATCACTTGATTTTTCAAGACCTTGATAATAATAATCAAGCGCTGAGAAACCATTGTTATCAACAGTTGAAACTTTAGCCCCTTGATCTTTAATTAAATGCATAACAGCGTCCCAATGGCCATTTTGAAGCGCAAGCATCACAGGTGTTTGCCCTAAATTATTTTGCGCATTTATTGGCAATGAAGGATAACTCATCGCATTTAAAACATCTGTATGGCCATTTATGGCTGCATAGTGAGCAACCGTGAACCCTTCTTTATTTTTGATGCTTAAATCAACTTGTTTATTCACAAGTTTTTTAACGTTTTCAACATCACCCGCCCCTACTGAAATAAATAATTGACGCATGTTTCCATCCGTTATCCCATCTGTGTTCACCGTTGCTGAAGCAATAATCGGTTGATTTTGAGGATCATCCATTGGATCAACAGGGGGAACTGGAGTTGGAGTTGGAGTTGGAGTTGGAGTTGGAGTTGGTGTCGGCGCTGGAGTTGGAGCCGGAGTTGGCCCTGCTGGTGTCGGCGCTGGTGTCGGCGTTTCTGCCTCCTCATCTAATCTCACGGTTGGAGAAACAGGTTCCCCATCTAAAACCTCTCCTTGTGGGCCATACACGGTTGGTGGTTCATCATCTCTATGTTGTTCATTTTCACCGTTAATTGTTGGTCTTGGTGAATTCACATCATTATTCAGCTGTGTATCATTTCCTTGTTCTTGTATATCTTTTCCTCTCTTAGCGCCAGCTTGAAGCAATAAGTTAAGCATTTCTTCAGCCTCGACTTTGTACTCATCTTTAACTTCATCAAGATACTCATACATCAAATCAAGCGGTGTTTTGCCATTCTTATTTTTTACATTCGGATTAATCCCTTTTTCAAGCAATTTTTGCATCAGAGATTTATTCATTAAACCAACACTAAACATTAAAGCATTATTATTACGAGCATCAACAACATTTACATCTGCCCCGGCAGCAAGCAACTCTTCCACCAAAGCTTCTTTTGAACCAAGAACTGCATTTATTAAAGCGCTATGACCATTAGAATCAACCGCATTCACATCTGCGCCTTTTTCAATAAACATCTTACACATATTTAATGCTGTTTGCCCATCAGTAGTATCATTCCAAGAATAATAAGAAGCAATAATTAATGGAGTTGCGCCACCAATTGTAGCATTCACATCTGCACCTTTATCAATTAAATATGCATAAATTTCAGGATGCTCATAAGCTTCTGGATTCATTAACAATGTATACCCGTCAATATTTTTATAGGTAACATCTGCCCCATGTTCAACCAAGTATTTAACAGCATCAAAATTTGCACTTTCAAGGGCACAGACCAATGCTGTTTTTTCAAGTTCTACTTCAGCATTTAAATCAGCTCCAGCAGCAACAACCTTTTTAACAGCTTCTATATCAGATGATCTAATCGCATCAAAAAGCATCTTATTTTTTCGAACTTGATTCAAAACATCTTTCTCTTCTTTAGAAACCCCTTCTTGTGGACCATACACGGTTGGCTGAACATCACTGCCCCTTTCTTGTTCTTTTCCCTCGTTAACTGTTGGATTTGGCGAATTCACATCATTATTCAACTGTGTATCTTTTCCGCTCTTAGCGCCAGCTTGAATCAATAATTTAAGAATTTGACGAGCCTCTTCTTTTTGATCATCTGAAATTTCATCAATGTTGGCATCAATCAAATCAAGTGCTGTTTGCCCTTTACTGTTTTTTGCATTTACTTCAGCTCCGCGTCTAACCAATTCTTGCACCAATGCCAAATTATGACATTGAGAAGCATACATTAAAGCAGTCATTCCATCTTTATCTTTATGGTTCACTTCAGCACCCGCCTTAATTAACTCTTTTGCCAAATCTACATCTGAACGATAAGCCGCATGCATTAAAGCAGTCCTTCCATAGTTATCTTTATGGTTCACTTCAGCACCGTTTTTAATAAAAAGCTTACTGGCAGCTAATCTTGGCAATTGAGCTGACAAAAGTAATGGCGTCATCCCATCCTTATTAACCGCATTTACTTCAGCATTCTTTTCAATCAAATAAGAAATAATTTCAGGGTGCGAATAAACACCAGCATGCATTAATGCAGAATATCCATTATCAGCACGTTGAACAGTAACATCAGCACCTCGTTCAACTAAATATTTAATATTCTCAAAATTCCCTGAGTTAATAGCAACCCCCAATATTTTATCATCTTTTAAATCTGCACCTTGTTCAACCAAATATTTGATTAATTCAGTATCAGAACCGCGTGTTAAAGCCAGCGATAAAAGATGCGTTGCATACTTCTTAACTGGTTGTTCATCACACCCTTTGCTACGTAAATATTTAAATAACTTATAATTGCCATATTGAATCGCTGCAACAATAGGAAACGCCTTCTTAGTCCCAGCATTCACATCTGCGCCTTTTTTTTCAATTAAATATTTAACCATTTCTTCTTTATTATGTTGAACGGCACGAAAGAGCGCTGTAGCACCATATGTATTTTTTGAATTAACGGATACACCTTCTGATAACAAATAGTCAACAATCTCTTTTTTACCACTGAGAACAGCCAACATTAACGTTGTTGAGTTATCCGCTGTCTCCGCGTGAATATTAGCTCCAGCAGCAACAGCCTTTTTAACAGCTTCTATATCAGATGATCTAATAGCTTCAAAAAGTTTCTTATTTTTTTGAGTTTGAACTGAATTTTCTTGTTCACCGTTATTTGATAGCTTATCACTTTCTGGTGCATTTCCATTCACTGTTTCATTTGTATTCATATCCGCTCCTTTTTTTGATAAAATCTCTTTTAATTTTGATGCCTCTTCATCAGATGTTTCTTTTATGGTTTTTTCAATAGGTTCTTTTAATTGTTGCGTCGGATCTTTTTCAATTTTCTCATTCCCTACTTCTTGCACAATCTCCTCTTCCTTTGGCTCAACTTTTTCTTGATCCTTTATTTGGCTTGTAACCAATTCTTTTTTAAGCGAAAGTTCTTTTAAATTCATCCCTTCTCTTTCTTGCATTTCTTCAAAAAAGCTATTGATATTTTCATCAATATTCACATGTTTTGCAAGAACTTTTTCAACATCTTTTAAAGAACCATATTTAATCATGTGTTTTAATGGCGTCATCCCATCCACATCAACATTTGCGCTTAAACCTAAATCTAACAAGTGGTGAAGGCGTGCAACATTAAATCCATTTTTTTCATGGCGTTGAGATAAAACCGTTTGAAACACTTTTTGAGCCGTTTTTTCATCTTTTAAAGAAACGCCCCCTTCATTCACAAGAAGGTCAATCACATCATATCTTTTAATTTCAACGGCAAGCATTAAAGGCGATTGCCCATATCGATCAACAAAAGAAGCATGAGGAAGCGCCTTTAAGCGACTGGCAACTTCTTTGAAATCGCCTTTTGAAATAGCGATCATCAATTCCGTTTGAGCTTCTTCAAGTTTATATTCTTCTCTTCCTGCTAAAGCGCCTTCCACCTTATTATGAATACCATAAAGCTTATTTAAATCTTTTTCATCATATTTAGAATCAAATTCAGTCACATAATCTAAAATCCCATTCATCACAGACTCAAATTTTTCAGGAGCCAATGTGCTAAAATCCATAGATAAAGCGCCTTGTTCTTCTAAAGCATATCTTGTTGTTTCTTTAATTTTTTGAGCTAATTTGAGGCGAATTTCTTTATCAAACCCTTTATAATTTTTTTGAACATAATCGCTGATTTTCTTATCTGATGAAAAACCACCTTGTTGCAAAATTTGAAAAAATGCGGGGTAATCAAAGTTTTTCTCATCTGAACCAGATAAATAAGCAACATCATAAAGACAAAGGTTTCTAGCAAACCTTATTTTTTCAACATAAGAATCTAATATTTTTTTTGCCTCTTCAACGTTCATCTTGTTCCCCTTATTCTTTCGTTACTTCCAAAACCTCTGTTAAAGGAATAAATTTAGCCCCGTTGCCTTCTTTTCCTTCCATTTTCAAATAAACATCTTCAATAATTTTTTGAATTCTATTATCCATAACTGCTAAAAGCAATTTTTCATCTTCGCTTGCTAAAGCTGGATGCAACAAAACTTCATGCAAGCGATCTATTTTCTTTTCAACATGGATATAAATCTTTTTGTTTTCTTCATATTTTTTTTCAATTTCTTTTTTTTGTTCAATTGAAAGATCTGGATCATTATATCGTTCAGCCTCATAATTAAATTTAAGCATAGAAACCGCATGACAAACGTTTTCGCTAGATCGGCTCATTAAATTTAAAATAGTGGCAGCTTGTTCTTTTAACTTAACAGATTTAATTTCTGGATGATATTTATCTAAATATCCATGAATATGATCACTTTTTGAAAACAATCCTTTTCCAAGGGCAAAAGATAAGTCTTGATAAACCTTTCCCTCATCTTGAGCTTGAACAAACACAGCAAACTCTTTCATCCGATAATTCAAAAGGTTTGTTTCTAAAACAAGCAATTGTGTTATTCTATCTTGTGTTGAAAATTTTTTCATAACTCTTATCTTTCGTTTTGTTTTTCCTAAAGCCCCTATAAAATATTTTTAAGATGAGACTGAACCTTCTTTGAAGTAAAAAGAATCCGCCCTTCCCCACATGTTAAAAACATCTTTTCAACAGCTCTTAATTTATTTTGAACTAAATAACTTTCTAAATCTGCACAAATAAAATTCATGGATTTAAATTTTTCTTCTTCTTTTTTTTGAAGCTTTTCCCCCGCATTTATTTTTAAACGCAAGTTATAATATGTTTCCAAAGCTCTTGATTTTAAATAAACATCATAAAAAAAGCCAATTTGTTGCAACATTTGATCAGGCGAAACTGAAAAATCAACATCTTCTAAATCAAAAACCTTTGTTTTTGCCTGATAAGCTTTATAAGCTCTATTTGCTGCTTCAAATGAACCCTTTAAAATTTGATAACGCTTTAAATCCGATAACAATTCTTCCCTTGAAATAACTTCAAAAAACTCTTTATAATCAAAGGAATTTTCGCCACCAGCTTTCATCATTTTTTCAAAACAATAAGCATTAAAAAACAAAATATCGCGCACTTTTAATGAAAGATCTTTAAAAGTCTTTTTTTTCATCTCCATCAAATTTTTTGCGACAGTGTTCATACTATGCTCCAAAAAAAATAAATAAGTTGGTCTATTGTACCATATTTTTTATTTTTTGTCAAAACTTTTAAAGTGTTAGCCTTTTTAAAAACTTTGCAAGACGACTATTTTCTTCTCGAGCCTGATCTGGAGTTAAGCGAACAACGCCTTTTTCATCTTTAACAATAATGGGAGAAAACATAGCTGGATTTGAAGTTAAAACCGACCAAGCCTCTTCTTTATTTTGTTGCATCATTTTAAAATAGTTAGCAACCAAACGCTCTGCATCCACCTTAAACCCAGCTTTTTTAATTTTGCTGGCAAAAGACTGAATCACCTTTTTTTCTTGAGCTTCCATTATCATCACATCTTTTAATGTTGATTTCACTTCATTTAAAAGATTTTTTTCTTCTTCAAGAATTTCTTTTTCTTCTTTTAAAAGCCAATATTCAATATAATCAAATAACAATTCTCGCCAATAAGGTTGATCTTTATATCCCATATTTACTTGATCAATAATTTTTTTGCATTCATCTGTTTTAAAACTCATTCCACCAGATAATTTTGAAAATAAATTTAAAAGATTTTCATCAGCCAACCTTGTTTGAGAACCCCATCCTTCTTCTGCCAAAATCCATTCTGGGTCAACACTTAATAACACCCCCGCATCACCCAGCAACTCTTTATTTTTAAAAAACTCTTGATAAATATTCAAAAATTTTTTTTTAATTTCACGCATCCTTGTCTCCTTTTTTTTATTACCTTTTTTTTCATTTTATCTTAGCAAAAATAAAAAATCCACTAAAATTTTTATATTTTTATATTGTTTTTACAAAAAATGTGGTATAATAATGTATATGAATATTTTTTAAGTCGAGTTTTAAGTCAAGGAGAAAAAGCCATGAATTTTTTGCGTATCATAAAACTCAAATATCTTTTGCCTCTTATAATCGGCGCTGTTGCGCTGTTTTTTGCAACGGGCGCTGATGCCTTTAGTGTCGGTGGCGCAATTTCAAGCATTGGATCTGGCATTTCAAAACATGCTGGGCAATTAGGTATCGGTGCTGCTTTATTGGCCATGTTTATCGCTTCGGATAGAGGCTGTTGGTTCTGTGGCTTATATGAAGAATTATTCAAAACAATGAACACTCTTTCTGGCACTGTTGCCAATGAAATGAGTGATGACTTTTTAATTTTATTAGGTGTTGGTGTTTTATTTTTCCTTGTTTTTAAAATTGGATCCACTGTTGTTAAATTACAAGAAGTTGATTTGATGCAATTCTTGGGCGACTTGTTCAAACATTTAGGTCGGGCCATTATTGCAGCAGCCTTCTTAATGGGTTCAGTTGAAATGTATCAATATCTTATTTCTCCTTTCTTGGCTTACTCTTTAGCATTAACCAATATGATTGTTGTTAAAGGCAACACAATGGTTGGAAATTCTGGGGGAATTATTGGAAGCGTTCAAAGCTTTTTAACCTCTGGTCTTGAAAGCATGTTTGATGCCGATATGCCAGCAATGACTGGCGCTGCATTAGATGCGCAATCTTCAGCTCTTCCTTTTTCAAATCAATTATGCCAACAATTAGTTGCCATGATCCGCTTATGCTCAATTTCTGCTATTTCTGGCATGGTTTTGGGCGCCGTTATTGCTGTCACAGGGTTGATTGACACGATTTTAATTCCAAATTTCCAACTTTTAATTGTTGGTTTGATTATTTTGGGTTCATATTTTGCTATATTCCTTGCCGTTCCATTCAAATTAATTGACGTGATGGTTCGGTTATGTTTTGTGGCTGCATTAACACCAATTTGGATTATTCTTTGGGTTTTCCCTGCTACAGCAAGCTACACCAAAAGTGCATGGGAAATGTTATTAAACTGCTGTGCTTGTTTTATTTGTTTGGGCGTCGTAATGGTAATGGTTTTCCAAGTCATGTCTGCCATGAATCCGTTAAGTTCTTTATCAGGCATTATAGAATTAAGCTCTGGAATGCTTAGTAGCTGGGCTGGATTTAACTTGTTTAAAAACTTTAATATCTTATCACCAACTGTTTTAAAAACCTTGGCACTTGGCATGCTTGCAACAAGTATGATCAAAGGATCTTCTCAAATTGCAACGCAAATCGTTAAATCTTATGGTTCAGGTATTGGAGATGCTATGGATAAACAAATGGCTGAATCCATGAAAGGTTTAGGAGGCGTTGGTGCCATTATGGGTGGCATTGGTCTGGGTGCTATCGGTGGCGGAACAGAAGGCCTTGTCAACACGGCAAAAGATATGGCTGGCTGGGCAAATTCAGATGTGAGAAAAGCACGTGAAGCTGAACAAGCTGGCGGTAAAGGTCGCGCCCAAAATAGATACACAGATTCTGGAACAGACACTTCTGGTGGCGACCAACAACGGCAACAGCAGCAACAACAGCAACAAGAACAACAACAAACTGAACAGCCAACTGGTCAATAATAATCAAAAAGGGGGCAACGATGAAAACGGTCATTAACCGCATCTTGAACAAAAAGGTTTTCGCATATTGCCTGATTTTACTTCCGTTATTTTTCTTAACGGGATGTAGCAATATGCTTACCCCTGAAAGCATTGAAAAAATTGCAAAGTATGGAACAAAAGCTGGAGGTGCTGCCGCAGGTCTTGGTATTATTTCAAGCGCAGCTGAATCTGTCTCTCAATGTTGGTCTTGTTCTGTTTTCATTGTAACTTGGAATGCCATTGGAGAAGCATTTAGCAAAACCATTGGCTCTGTTACATCAGCAGCCCGTTTAATGTTAGGCGTTGGTCTTTTATTCTGGCTTTCTTTCACCATTGGCAAAATGGTCACTCAACTCAAAGAGCCAAACTTAAAAGATTATATTCCTAAAATTATCGGAACGCTTTTTAAAGCAATGTGTGTGGGAATTATTTTATCTTCCCCAAGCTTTGTGGTATCCATCATTAAATTTTTTATGGAACCAATTTTAGGAGCCACCATTTATGTTTCAAAATTAGTGTTACCCAATAATTTAAGTTTAGAAAGCACACTTTTATCCGTTTTAAACTTTATTGCCAATCCACTTTCAGCTTTTACGGGCACTGTCGCAGAAACTTTATTTAGTGAACGCGTTGAAAACTATCCTGTGTTTTCAAGCGAAATTGGAGAAGCTTTACGCAATGTGTTGTATGAATTATATAACACGTTTAAAGGCGGTTTCATTTTAGGTGGGAAAATGATGTTCCAAGTGAACATAATGGGGGTTGCAAGTGGGGCGCTTATTTTGGCAACATTCTTCTACTTTATGTTTTATTTTCCACTTTTGTTATTGGAAGGCTTCATCTCATTAGGCGTTGTTTTAATTTTATTCCCTGTTTTCCTTGCTGGATGGGTTTTCCCTTCAACAAAAGGCTATATGAATGAAGTTATTAAAATGATTTTCCAAAGCGTTGCTCAACTTTTAATTACAAGCATTTACATTGGAATTATCATTAATATTATTGATGCAAACGAAAATATGTTTTCGCCAACCAAAATGTTAACAGATCCTATTTTAATTACAGGGATTGGTAACATGAATAACAATGGCTTGGCCTTCTTTGGCATGATTTTCTGTTTATTAAAATTAACAAACGATATTCCAAATATCACCAGCTACTTCGTTGGCGAAATGAATAAATCTATTATTGCAAGAACCTTTTCTAAAATGCAAAATCTTATGGCAAGTAGCGCTAAAATGGTTATCGGCACCGCTATGGCTGGAACGGGCGTTTTAGGGTCAGTTGGCAAATTAATGGTTGCCCAAGGGGGGCGTGATGCCATAAAAGAAACAACGGATATCCGAACAAATGATTCTCAAAAAACAAATGCTGAAATTAAAGCTGAAACTGGGAATAGCTAATTAAAAGGTAAGGAGACAAAATGAAAAGAGTATTAAAATTTTTATTATTTATTATACTTATTTTCGCTCTTTCAAACTTTGAAGGGGATGTGTCCTCATGGATGAATATCTTAACATATATTACCTTTTGCTTATCTTTCCTTGTTCTTATTGGGGGCTTTTATTATTTAATTAAGGTGAAAAAAACAAAACTCTTTGTTTTCCTTCTTGGCTTATTGCTGATGCAACCAGCTATGGCTCAAATTGATTTATCTGATTTAAGAGCCGCTGAGGCTTCTGGTTATCGGATCACAGATTTAGGAGATGATGTTTGTCGCGCAGTTAAAGGTGGCCATTTGGATTTAAAAGCCCTTAAAAAAGCGCAAGCCATCATTGATTATTGGAATAAACAAGGCTTTTCTCCAAGCATTATTGGGGGTGGCGATAAAAACTATGAATGCGCCAGAAATTATATTAAATATGCTGCCGCTTTAGGTGTTGCCGCAAAAGCCACCTGCTCTCCTTCTCGCATGATTTTAAAAACAATTGCTGAAAAAGATAAATGTTGGCCTTGTGATGTAACGTCAACTATTTTAGCTGGCATTCAAAAAATGTCTGTTAAATCTTATCATGCCATTAATAATGCCGCCAAGATCACATTAGGAATTGGCTATTTATTCTGGCTTACGATCACAATTTTGGTTTCTTTTTCAAAATTTGGGTTTGAAAAGTTTGGAGAATTTTTCTCAAAGCTTTTAAATCAAACAATTATTGTAATGATTATTGCCCTTATTTTGCAAGCGCCCCTTTCTCAATTTTATCGCGCAACGATTTCTCCTTTTATTTCATTTTCAGCGGCGTTTAGTATGCGCGTATCTGAAGAAACAATGCAAATAAAAGAAAAAAATGGCTCTTTATTTGATAAAATTATTTCAAAAATCGGTCTGGCAAACACTCAAAAATGTTCTTATTGCGATAAAATGAAAGAAAATGCCGGCGGAACGGATAATTTTATTGGAAGTAGCGCTATTAACTCTATTTTATGTTTAACTTGCACAACCTATAAGCAAACAGCACCAATGATTGCTATTGGGCAAAATCTTGTTTGCCTTGGCCGTTCAACCCCAATCCCCGTCATTGATGATGTGCCGGTTTTAAACACCGTCTCTTCATTTATTGGCCCCAACTATCAAGTCGCCATTTTTGGATTAATTTTGGTTCTTATCTTTAGTATATACACCTTCTTGATTGGATATTTTATTTCCACAAGCGTTTTAAAACTTGGAATTGTTTTAGTTTTAATGCCATTTTTCATCGTGGCCTATGCCTTTAAGAGCACAAGAACCTATGCCAATCAAGCCTGGAAGCTGGTTGTTTACTCTATGGTCAATATTTTAATTGTTTCACTCTCAGTTTGCTTAATTACCATTGGTTTTTCCTCTTTAATGCCAACAGCCTCTGCACTTAACTTTGTGAACTTCTTCTTAAATTCAACGGGAGGCGACTTTGCCAATATGATGGGTGGAAGCAACTTTGCAACAGACTTTGCTTTAAGTTCAGAAGGATTACAAAATATTGCATCTGCCGCCTCTAGTTCAGATGCCACATTAAGATTATTAACCATCACAGCTTTTGCTTATGTGGGCATCAGCATCATCTCTGGTTCTTCTTCTATCACAGAACAATTAACCAACACATGGCAATTGAATGCTTCTGAAGGTAAGATTTTAACTGAATCTCTTATTTCAGCTTCTAAACAAGGCATTGCAGGAGCCAAAGGAGCTTGGAAGGGAGCGAAAATGGTTACTGGATATGCCGGCAAAAAAATAAACGCCATCAGAAATGGTAAAGCAGTTCAAGTTTCGCAACAAGATATTATTGATGAAGCTTCTAGATCATTGGCTCAAGCAGAAGAAAATCAACGAGGATATGCCACTGGTAAATATACCTATGATGAACCAGGATCTGATCCTAGTTCCCCTCCTCCGCCACCAACAGGCAAGGCATAATCAATAAAAAAAGGGGCGATAACGCCCCTTTAGCTTTCTCTTATTTCTTAAAGAAAATATGCCGCTTTCAATTCATTTAAAACCCTTTAAATAAATGAACAAGTCCCCTTTATTTTGATTTAGATGAAATAATTTTAAATTTTCTATCTATCCCAAAACGTTACGCATCACTTTTTTTCTTGACAAGCTTTCTTTTTTTTGCTATAAAGAAGCTAATCTTTCAAAAAGCTGAATATATTTTCAGTCTCCAAGGAGATACATCAATCCGCGAAGGTTCGTGCATTGGTGCGATTTTTGTATGTTTAGTTTTTTAAAGGTTTAACGAGAAAATAGAAAGGAAAGTATATAAATGTCAGTTCGTATTCGTTTAGCCCGTGGCGGTTCAAAAAAACGTCCGGTTCATAAAATTGTTGTTGCCGATAAACGCGCTCCACGTGATGGTCGCTTTATTGAATCTTTAGGTTTTTATAATCCACTTTTGCCAAAAGGTCACCAAGATGCTTTGCGTATCAATGAAGAAGCTGCAAAAAAATGGATGAGCCAAGGTGCAGAACTCACAGAACGTGTTCAAAAATTATTTGCTCTTGTTGGATTAGCAGAAAAACCAGCTATTCGTGAAACACCAAAGAAATCAGCTCCAAAAGCAAAAGCTCAAGAACGTATGAGAGAAGCAGCTGAAAGAGCTCAAGCTTTAAAAGAAGCTGAAGAAGCAGCTGCAGCCGAAGCCGCAGCAGCAGCTGAAACACCTGCTGAATAAGGATAAAAAATGTCAAAACTTGTCTGTGTCGGTCAAATTGTGAATGTTCATGGAATTAAAGGTGGTGTTAAAATCAAACCATTTTTAACCAATCCAATGGATATTGCTTTATTTGACGGTTTAACGGATAAAAACGGCAAAAAAGTCTTCAAACTCAAGGTTCAATCTCAAAATAAAGGCCTTGTTCTTTGCTATATTGAAGGCATCAAAGACCGCACCATGGCTGAAGCTTTAAAAGGGCTTGAGCTTTATGTTGATCGCAGCCAAATGCCTCAAGAAGATCAAGATGAATTTTATTATATTGACCTGGTTGGCTTAACTGTTTTAAAAGAAGGCGAAGAATTTGGTATCGTTGAAAGCGTTGAAAATTTTGGCGCTGGAGATATCATTAACGTTCGTCTTAAAAATGGAAAAGTCTTCCCCTTTGATTTTTCAGATGCAACTTTCCCAGTTGTTGATATTGAAAACAAAGTGATGCATATTGAGTTACCCCTTGGCATTAAAGAGGTGATTGACCATGAAGATTAACGTGCTCACTCTTTTTCCTGAAATGTTCCCTGGTTTTTTGGGCTATTCATTAGCTGGAAAAGCCTTAGCTGAAGGAAAGTGTGAATTAAACGTTGTTAACATCCGCGATTTTGCAACAGATAAATATAAATCTGTTGATGACACGCCGTTTGGCGGGGGCGCGGGAATGGTGATGAAACCAAGCGTTTTGGATGCGGCCCTTAAAGCCACATATCAAAAAGGAGATATCTATTATCTTTCACCAAGAGGCAAGGTTTTCAACCAAGAAATGGCTCACTCATTTGCCATTGAAGAAGAAATAACATTTCTTTGTGGAAGATTTGAAGGCATTGATGAACGCATTATTGAAAAATGGAATATTAAAGAGCTCAGCATTGGAGATTTCATCTTATCCGGTGGCGAACCTGCTCTTTTAACAATGCTTGATGCCGTTATCAGATTATTGCCAAATGTGATGGGAAATAATTTGTCTGAAATCGAAGAAAGTTTTGAAAATGGATTGCTTGAATATCCACATTACACAAAACCTCAAGATTTTGAAGGCATGAAAGTTCCCGAAATTTTGCTTTCTGGGCATCATCAAAAAATCAATGAATGGCGCTTAGAGCAATCTAAACAAATCACAAAAGAAAGAAGACCAGACTTGTGGGCAAAATACCTGAATCAGAATAAAAATTAAGAAAGGAATCTAAAATGAACTTAATTAAAGAATTAGAAAATGAACAGATTGCCAAATTAGGAAAAAACATTCCAGCATTCAAAGCAGGTGATACTGTTAAAGTTATGTATAAAATCGTTGAAGATAAAGGCCGCGAACGTTTGCAAGCTTACGAAGGCGTTTGTATCGCTCGTCATAACGATGGTTTAAATTCAACAATCGTTGTTCGCAAAATTTCATTCGGCGAAGGCGTTGAAAGAATTTTCCCAATTTATTCACCAAACGTTGCTTCAATCGAAGTTGTCCGCCGTGGTAAAGTTCGCCGTTCAAAACTTTATTACTTACGCAAACTCTTCGGTAAAGCTGCTCGTATTGCTGAAGATAAAGAAACTCAAGAATAATTTTCTTGTTATCTTAAAAAAAATCCCTTTACCTTGGTAAGGGGATTTTTTTTATCTTTTTAAATACCCTGCCCCTCTCAATAATTATTGTTCGCAAAATTTCATTCGGCGAAGGCGTTGAAAGAATTTTCTAAAATTTATTCACCAAACGTTGCTTCAATCGAAGTTGTCCGCCAAAGGTAAAGTTCTTTCGTTCAAAACTTCATAGCTTTAAGCAAACTCTTTGGTAAAGCTGCTCGTATTGTAAGAAGATAAAGAAACTTTAAGATATTTTCTTGTTATCTTAACAAAAATCCCTTTACCTTGGTAAGGGGATTTTTTTTATCTTTTTAAATACCCTACCCCTCTCAATAATCGTTGTTCGCAAAATCCTCCCCTCTCAAAATGGCTCTCCCCCTTCCTTCGCGTTTAAATTCGTTTTTTGAGCAAAAACATCTTGCAAATCAAAAAGGTTGGAATGGTGCTAAAGAAGGGCGTTCTTTGCAAGAGAGTTGTCCAAGAAATCCAAGAGAATATTATCATCCGAAATATTATAAAAAACTTTTTAACTTGTTGACTTTTTAAACTTTTTTTAATATAGTTTGTTCTATGAGGTTGACAGAAAAACAAATAATAAAAGGCTTATTTTATAAAGGATTAAAAATTATAAATCGTTTTTTGATTTTGTTTATTCCTGTTTGTTTTTTCAGTATGTTTTTTTTGGATATGCTGACAACAGGACAGCAAAATTATAACGATTTAAGTATGATGATTGTTTTAAAGTTATTATTTATTTTGTTTTATGGTATTTGCCTTTGGATTATCTTTTTTTCTTTTACAAAGATAAGACTTATCCTTCTTTTAGGAAGTATTTTGATTATTATAGCAACCGTTTATTTGACTCCCGATTTAAAGAAAATATATCAACATGGCAAATGTTTGGAAGTGTTAGATTATCCTTGTCCTCAAGGGGTTATTTTAAAAGGTGGCTAAGTTTTCTTAAACTCAAAAGAACTTTATAATTTTGTTAACGACAATATTAAAGAAGAGTTAACGCCTCAAAATTTTCCTATTTATCAAAAAAGGTTTAATTGGAAAACAAATCCATTTAAAGAAAACGAAGAATTTTTTATTCAAAAGGACTTTTATCTGCAGTAATAGGAATACGAATTTTTTCAAAGTGCTCCCATAAGTCATAATTATGGGAGCGAAATCTTTTTGGCATGGCAAACATTGGGGTCATGTTTTTTTGAGCTTCGTTAAAATCTTTGATAGATGTTTCATAAAACATCATTTCTACAATGGCGCAATCTTTTATTTTACAGTTATTTTTAAACTGTATGAATCGATAATCGTCCCCATATTCAACACAGCGAAACACTGTTTCAAACTGTTCATCTTTAACAATTTCACAACCATTATAGTAATATGGCTCATTTTTATAATCATATGATTTAAAACCATTATCATTTGCCCAAATATCAACTATCTTATCTTTTGTAGGAAGAAGATAATACTCTTCCAATCCTGGGGAAATAAAAGCTAATACATAATTTAAGGCACTTTGTTTAAATTTAAAAGATGTGTCAATATTAAACCGCTTGATCAAAATATCATAAGCACGTTTAGCATTTTCTTCTGATTCATAAACATCTATTGGCTGTGGTTTGTCAGTCATTCCATCTGCAAAAGATTTGGTGTTAATGTTTAAACAAGCAATAAATGCTAATGTTAAGAGTAATCCTTTTTTCATGCTTATTTCTCCTTTTTATTTAAGATAATCCTTTTTTTTCAATGCTGTCAAGCCCTTCTTATTAACACAGCCCCTTTAACCCACGCGCCACGCCAACGCCCCACACTTCGCCCAACTAAATACCCCCACGCCACTCCATAGCCACACCTTACCCCTCAAAATCCACCCATTGATTGGGATAGCTTGCCAGTTGAATTAAAAATTCCATGGTTTGATATTATGGTGAATCCAGGGGTAAATACGCCAATTTATAACTTTAAAACCCATAAAACAGGCTGGCCGAAGTTGGCAAATGCTTATGCCACTGGAGATTGGGAAACCGCCAAAAAAGAGTTGGAGCGAAAAGGAGTTGGAACATTGAGAACAAAAGAGTTGGCAGACTTCATTGAGGCGGGAAGAAAAAAATTGAACCAATAAGGATTATTTTTTTTCAAGGAATTCATATTCATCACAAAACGGACCAATGGGCAAAAGGGGGGAATGGCTAACCCCCTTATCCATCAATGTTTCATTTGAGATATCTGGATTTTGCGATGAAAGCAGGTGCAAAAAGCAAATGTTCCCATCCCTTGCTTCTATTTTTGAATAAGTAAACCCGCCATCTTTGAATTTTGAACGAAACACGGTTTTATAAGGCGTATCTTCCAAAATTTCATATTCTGAAAAATGAAGAGCATCCTTATCAAGCGGCTCTTCAAACGAATGTTGAACTTTGTTTATTTTTCCGCTTAAAATATCTTGAGCCTCAACCAATGCAAAACCTATTTTTTTATCCTTAAAATACATTTGACAAAGAGGATAATCCATTGGTTTTGCATAGCATATTAGATAATTCAACCCCGGTTGTTTAAATTTAAAAGAAGAATCATGCGGAAGCATTTGTTTTATTTTTTCTTCCAATTTTTTGATGAGTTGTCTATCATAACTTTTGTATCTTCTTTTAAATTCGCAATTTTTATTCATCGGTTTAACATAATTTGGAAAACGATAAAAATCAGCCGATAATTTTGTAGTCGGATGATCAAAAAAGCCGGATTCTATATATATCTCGCATTCATTTTTTTCATTAGTCTGCGTGATTTTAATATCAAGATTTTTCTTTGGGTCAAGAAGCCCTTTAAAAACGGTTTCTTGTTTTTCGTCTTTTACCAATGAAAGAGGGAAAGAGGTTGCTTCCTCTAAATTATTCGGATCAAAAACAATATATTGAGCAGGCGTGTATATGTGGCATAAAATATTTGTGTAATCATCATTGCAAACAGGGCCGTTCAATGCTTCTTGTTTGAATTTAAAAGATGTGTCAATGTTAAATTTTTCAACCATACTCCCATAGGCTTGCTTGATGGTTTCTTTTTTCACTTCTTCAGCCAAAACGGGCATTGCACTCCCAACCAAACTTGCCAACATCAAACCAAAAACAAATCCTTTTTTCATGCTTATTTCTCCTTTTTATTTAAGATAATCCTTTTCTTTCAATGCTGTCAAGCCCTTCTTATTAACACTGCCCCTTTAACCCATGCGCCACAACATCACCCCACGCCCACGCGCT
>JAZOOQ010000046.1:0-16294 GCA_045655105.1 Alphaproteobacteria bacterium
CCTCATTACAAAAACAAAAACGTCATCTAGAAGAGAAAATTACCAAAGTATCTGGCACAACAAGATATAATAAAACAGAAGAAAGTATAATTGCTTTATTTGATGAAAAGTCATCTT
This sequence comes from Alphaproteobacteria bacterium, assembly GCA_045655105.1. Lineage (GTDB taxonomy): Bacteria > Pseudomonadota > Alphaproteobacteria > CAAHEQ01 > UBA3637 > RGIG4140. Next base: position 118 of record JAZOOQ010000046.1, read on the forward strand.
GGAGTGTATTAGAGATAGCTCAAGAACTTAATAAAAACAACGAAACCATCAAAAAGAATGTTCAAAATCTTGTGAAAAAAGATATTTTAGAAAAACAAGGCTCAACCAAAGGAACATACTATATTTTGAAAAAGCAATAGATTCAAATTAAGAAAATATACAAGGAAGTATTTGATGCACACTGTCCCTGATAATTTGTTGATATTTATAGATGGAAAAAATAAAACTAGCGAAATTAAACGTTTCGATATTTCTAAACATAATGTTCGTTTTATGTTTTCATTGAATAATAAAGTATATACATATAGCAGAGATAGAGTAAAATTTAAGAAAAATATTCTTAAAAGTGAAAAAGCTCAGGTCATTAAAGAATACTTTGAAAAATTATCATTAAATTCTTCTATAAAAATTGAAGAAAGTGATACATCTATATTAAATAATTATTTTAATAAAATTGAAAGCGTTTTTGAAGATGAAGAAGTTTTAAGTTATTATTTAGAAAAGAAACCATTAAATATAATAAATATAGATGAAAACAGTTTGATTTTTCCGTTTGGCATTAATTTAAGTCAACAAGAAGCTGTTAAAAATACTTTCTCATCAAGAATAAGTATAATACAAGGACCACCGGGAACAGGAAAGACACAAACTATTTTGAATATTATTGCTAATGCAATTTTAAATAAAAAATCTATTGCAATAGCTTCAAATAATAATTCTGCGGTATTAAATGTTCAGGAAAAATTGAAGAAATATAATTTAGATTTTTTAATTGCTGTTTTAGGATCTAAGAAAAATAAAGAGAATTTTGTTTTATCTCAAGCTGATTATCCTGAATTTTCTTGCTCGGAATTATCAACAAAACAAATCAAAGATGTAATAAAACAGCAAAAAGCGAAGATAAACTCTGTTTTAGAACAGCAAAATCGATTAGCAAAATTAGAAACAGAATACACTCAATATAAAACTGAGTATAAACATTTTAATGAAAATTTATCTCAGGATGAATTAAATGTTGAACTTAAAGATAAATTATCTAGGAGAAACTCTAAATTTTTATTCTCTTTATGGTCATATTTTCTAAACTTGGGTGATAAAGACTTAAAATTTAAGGATAAGTTTTTATTTTGGATTAAATTTGATTGGATGTGTTTGTTTTTATTAAAAAAAGGATTAGCAAATAATATAAAGACTATACAGGATTGTTTTTACTGTAATAAAATTTTTGAAATAGAAAATAATATACAAGAAACAAAGAATTTTTTGAAAGAACAAAAGCTATATGATAATATTGCAAAGTTAAGTGATTTTTCGTTGAAATTATTAAATAAGTCATTGTTTAAGAAAATTCATAACAAAAAAAGAAAACATTTTTCTATAAGTGATACATATTCTGTATCATCTGCTTTTGTTGAGGAATATCCAATAGTTTTAAGTACATTATTTTCACTTAAAAATATTTGTAATAGTGGTTTTGTTTTTGATTATTTGATTGTTGATGAAGCATCTCAAGCAGATTTATTAACAAGTTTTATAGCAATGTCGTGCGCTAGAAATATTGTAGTCGTTGGTGATATGAAACAACTACCAAATGTAATTACCAAAGATGTAAAAGAATATTCTGAAAGCCTGTTAAAAGGTTATCCAGAAGTTAGTGAAGAATATTGGTTTCATAACAATAGCTTACTTTCCTCTATAACAAGTTTATATCCGGAGGCACCAAATGTTTTATTAAAAGAACACTATAGATGCCATCCTAAAATCATCGGATATTGTAATAAACAATTTTATAATGATGAGTTGCTTCCTATGACCCAAGAGACTCTTGATGCTGATGTTTTAAGGGTTATAAAAACAGTAAAAGGTAATCATGCACGTGGCCATATTAATGAGCGGCAAATAGAAGTGATAAAAAATGAGATATTACCTCTATTGAAGGATGGTTGTAGTATTGGTATTATTTCACCATATAGAGACCAAGTTAGTGCATTGCAAAGTCTTTTACCGCAAAGTATAGAAGTTGACACAATACATAAATTTCAGGGTAGAGAAAAAGATATTATTATATTTTCAACGGTTGATAATAATATTTCACCATTTATTGATGATCCTAATTTAATTAATGTTGCCGTATCGCGAGCAGTAAAAAAATTTTGGTTAGTTTGTTCAAATAACGAAACAAATAAAAATGATCAAATTCAAAATTTGATTAAGTACATAAAATATAATAATTTTGAAGTAGTGGAAAGTAAAATTCGGTCTATTTTTGATTTATTATATAAGCAATATACAAAGGAAAGAGAAGAATTTTTAGCAAAACATAAAAGGGTTTCCAAATATATTTCTGAAAACCTAGCCTATGCTTGCATAAAAAAATGTTTATCAAATATTGGTGTTTTAACAATAGATTTTGTTATCCATGTTCCGTTACATGATTTTATTAGCATACGAAATGAATTTAATGAAACAGAACTACAATTTCTTAAAACTGATGCTCATGTTGACTTCTTGATATATAATAAAATGGATAAAAAGCCTATTCTTGCAATTGAAGTAGATGGTTTTAAATATCATAAACAAAATCAAAAACAAATAGAACGAGATCGAGTTAAAGATATAATATTTGAAAAGATAGGAATGCCTTTATTACGTTTATCAACTACTGGTGCAAATGAAGAAGAGCGTATAAAATGTAAAATCAATGAGCTTATTAATTAAAATGTATAGATACCAGCTCAGACCAGATTGAGCTGTATCTTTTTATAAGTATCGGTAATATAAAGATATTTAAAAATGGCTATACCAATGGGGTCCGGTCCACCACCAATTACCTCTTAAGCCTTTGGCTTTAAGAGGTTTTTTTATGCCTGTTTTTCAGTAATTTCTGCTTCCCGTCACTGTTGCACGTCACCTTGCCCGATAAAGACTTTTAGACACACCTATATTTTAAGATTTTAGTACCATTCTTCCTGAATCGATTCCATATAAGTCTTATATCCATTTCATTATTTAATCATGGATAATTAATCAGTATTTCATATTCATTTTTTTGTCCGTTAATTAATCTTGACTTATGGGGTTGTTTTAATGTACTTTGATTACATAAATTAGAACAAAAATAATAGGCTCACAATGACTTATACTATTCAAATTGGTACTGACATTCACACACAAGAAATAGATGAATTTTATCCTCTGATTGATTTTAATGTTTACAATGCTCAAGATTGGGAAAACATTAAAAACAAATCCACCTTTATTGTTCAGATTTTAGACAACAATAAAACAATCGGATGGGGCAGATGTGTTGATGACGGAACTTTTTGTATGTTATACGATATTGCTGTTCACCCTCATTATCAAGGGAAAGGTGTTGGCCGTATGATTATTGATGAAATTAAAAAATATATTGCACAAAATGATTTTTTATCTGTCAGTTTATTTTTTAATCCCGATTTGCCTGGCGTTGATAAATTTTATGAAAAATGTGGATTTTACCATCTTTCTAATGCCATGAGACTTAAAAAATAAAAATATACCTTAGAAATATAAAATGAAAAAGAAATTTAAATACATTATCTTAATTTTATCTTCAATTTGTTTGAGTTTATCTGCCCCTTATTTTTGGGATTTTCTCCGAACTTTAAGACATTGAACGGATTTTTTAAATTTCTGACCAAATATCTTAAATGAATGTGATTACATAATTAAATCTTTATGTCTTAATAATCAACTTTACTTTAATATCTTATTTTGATATAATGAATTCTAAGCTTATAGATATTAACGTGTTATAGCGTTCGGTGAAAATATCTATAAGCTTATTTTTTTATTACACTTCATGAATTATATTAAATCCCATTCTCTTTCATCACCTTATAGGCAACTTCTACCTAGCAATCATAAAGTTCTGCCATGCATTGAATGTCTCATTGTTTTAATTCATCTTCAAAGGATTTGTTATAGTCTTTTCTCACAAACAAAGAATTACCCATTCCCATTGGATAATAAACCCAGTTTCTCATATAATCTTCTTCACCTGAAAGGATTTCTTCATAAGATTATTCTATGGGTAAAATCTTTTCAATGTCTTTTTCATCATCCAAACTCTCCATTACATTGGATATGTATTTAAATGTTATAGTTGTAAAATCATAAATAAAAAAATTTCTTTATAATTAAGGGCAAAACAAAAGAGAGTGAACCTTAAAAATTCACTCTCTTAAAATATTTTAATTTATTAAATTTTAAAAGGTTATTTCCCTTTAATTTTTATTTTTTCACCAATTAATGAAACAATTTCATCTTCATCTTCTCTTCTTAAAATTCCATACAAAGGTATTGGAAATGGGCCAAAGTCACCATTGTTTTGTTGCAAATAAGAATATTGATATTTAATATTTTTTTTAGGGATTAAAGAAAGAATTTTTTTATTCTTACCACACAAACGAACTTCTTTTATTTCGGCTCCTTTAATATCTTTAAAATAAAGCGGATTTGATCGATCAATTTTCACATAATCATCCGTTATTTCAACAGCCAAATGTTTCACAAGAGTTTTATATCCCCACACTGTCCCCGTTAAAAAAAACAAGATTAAAATTAAAGGGGAGCACATTTTTGTTGATAAAATAAAAATAAGCTCTAACACCCAACAAATAAAACAAAGATCAATTTTTTTTATTGGGTAATAAAATATTTTTTGCATGATACCTCCTTATTTATTTTTAATTTTTAAACCATCATGAAATGCATGGCCAACAACAGATCCAATTTCACGATAAACTTTTGAAGAACTATCATAAGAGATCAGATGCAATTTTTCAAAATTAAGGGCGCCATTTTCATCTAACATATTTTCATCAGCTAACACATTTATAACTTTACCAGTTAAACGATAATCACCTTCATCATCTGCCAATTCGATCATTTCGCATTCAAGGGTTAATGGATATTCCATAATAATCGGCGCATCAACTCTTTCTGATTTTTGAATATGAAACCCCGCTTTTTCAATTTTATTAACATGATCACCCGTTTCAATTCCAAAATAATCTGATTCAACAACCGTTTCTTTTGTGGCAAAAGAAAGAGTGAATGCCTTTTTTATTTTTAAATTTTTTGTTGTTTTATGTGGTGCTAATGAAATGGTAATCGCATCAAAATCGCACTGCATTCCCCAAGCAGCATTCATGGCATTTGGCACCCCATTTTCATCATAAGTTGCAATGATTAAAACAGGCATTGGAGCCATAATTAACTTTTTTGAAATACTTTTTTTCATATCCCCTCCTTTTTATTCTTATACCGAAAAATCTTTTTTATCGCAAGATATATTTTATCTATCATTTTTTATTCATCAGACACAAAAAAAGCCAGATAAACTGGCCTTTTTTATTAACGTGTTTTTGATTTTTCTTCAACAAGAGACATTATTCTTTCGCGTTGACGAGAAATAAAAGCAATAAATTCTTCATGGTTAGCTTGAATATTATCTTCATTAAAAGCCCTGCTTCTTTCTTGCATTTGTTTTTCAATTGCTTCGTTATAACGTTCATTCCATGTTTGCTCTTGTTTTTCTTCTGTTTTTTGTTCTTGTTTTGAATTTTCAGTTGCAGATAATGTTGGTAACACCACAGCAACGCTTAATAAACTAAGCATTGTTTTTTTCATTTTATTTTCCTTTCTTTTTTTTAATTTTGCGCATTTTATAGAACAACAAAAAAAATGTCAAGTCTAAAAAAATAATATATTATATAAAAAGATTGACATAAAATGAAAAATATGATAGAATCTTTTCATCAAACTGGAGAAAAAGAATGCAAGAAGAAAAAATCACACCAATGATGCCCCATTATTATCCGAAAGAAAACATTATTTTTGGAGCCACGAGTTCATATTATTATGTGTTTTCATCAAAACTAGATGATATGTTTTTTTATAAATCAAAAGTGAATAAAGAATCAGCAAAGGTTCCAATGGAAAACCATGAAATTCGTCATCTCTTAAATATTGTGATGACAGAAATTGATGATTCTTTTAAACCAATGGTTCGCATGATTCAATTTAAGTTTGAAACAGAATATTCTAAAAGAAAACCAGCTCAAGCAATTGAAACTCTTAAAAACAAAAAAGTTTTTGCAAGCGCTCATAACAATGATAAAGAAATGCAACGCAAATTGCGTCAACGTGAAAAAGAATTAAATAAATATAATTCCATCCATCCAGTTATTGTTAAAGATGCAAATGAAAATGAAGTAGGAATCTGCACCAAAATGGATAATGATTATTATTATATTTCAACCGAAAATGGAAAAGAAGGATTTTGGAAACTTAATCTGGCAAAAAGTAGCCCAGTCACAATTGAAGAAGTTGCTGGATTATTAGAATATCTTTCCAATGCAGAAAATACATCTAAATTTGCCGAAAATATGGCTCCACTTTATGGTAAATTTTTAAACAAAGGAAAACCAAATTTATCTTCTTGGCAACATGAAGTTTTATTCAGCAAAGTTCGGATGGAATTGGCCCGTGCCCTTCCCCGTTTTTCAAGTCAACAACGACTTTTATGTTACAAATCAAAACAAAACGTTCGATCATAAAAAAAAGCGCTGATACCAGCGCTTTTTTTTATGATTTATCTTTTTCTTGCCCTCGTAAAAACCTATGACCTCCATGGTTTTCTTTATTAATAATAATCATTTTTTTAAATGGATATAATTCATCTACCTCCCATTTTTCAAAGTTTTCTGGAATAGCGTATTCAGGCAAAAGAATTAAAGGATGCCCCCCCCCACGATAAATTTTATTTACAATATAAGAATTTAGCATTGATTCATCATGCCACAAAGGCATTTGATTATTTTTCATATCAATATCAGACCATTCTCTACAGGTTTTTATTAATTTTAAAAAACCCTCACTTGTTCCACCATTAAATCCACCCATAAAATAATAATGCCCTTGACCATATGGAATATAAGCTTTTGATTTTGGATTTCGATCATACGTGAATGTATCATGATCCATTTTTAAAAATGCTCCAGGGTGGATTGTTAACATTATTTCTTGTTCTTTTGTAGGAAAAATTTCTTCATTTATTGCTGCTTGCGGCAACATTGTTCCATTTAAAAAATAAATATAATCAAATTTTTCAAGTTTTTCTTTAATTCCTTCAAAAAAGTGAAATCTTTTAAAAGTGACATAAGGCCAAGGCAATTGATCTTGATGAACTTTAACAACATTCTTTGGAACAATTAAATCATCATGATCTGTAAATAAAAAATATGTTTTTTCATGTCTAGGTAAAAAATATTTTTCTGTTTGTTTATAAAAATTCTCCCAAAAAGTAATATATTTCCCTGTTGCGATATAAAGAATTGCTATTTTTTTAGGAGTAGTATACTTTTCTTTTGATTCTTGAACAAGCATCCAAGTTGAAAAACGTTCGTTAAATAAATATGATTTATATCCATCTATAGACACAATAGACATAGTGTTTTTTGTTTTCCGAGCAATTGGTAGTTTCTGATATGTTTCACCCAATGTAGGAACCAACATATCATTTTTTTTATCCCAAATATAAGATTTTATTGCACCATGATTAGATAAATAAATTGGTTCATATGGCGAAACAAGTAACCATTGCAAAAAAACAACCACAGCCAAAAATGGCAACACAATAATTGCCATATAAAACGAAAAACCCTTTTTCATATAGTTCCCCCAAACTAAAACGAAATATTTTTTTAATCATAACTTTTAGATTTTTCTTTGTCAAATTAAAATCAAAAAAAACACTCGTCTTTTCTCTAGCAAAAAATTTTTAAATATGATATCTTTTTTTCTAAATGAAAGGATTTCATATATGAAACATGTTGATTTATATACTGATGGGGCTTGTTCAGGCAATCCAGGTCCTGGAGGATGGGGCGTTCTTCTTGTTTGTGGTGATATTCAAAAAAGCTTTTCTGGTGGCGCAAAAGAAACAACAAATAATCAAATGGAATTAACTGCGGTTATCGAAGGACTCAAAAAATTAAAAATGAGTTGCCATGTTCATATTTATACAGATAGCAAGTATGTTTTAGAAGGGGCCACAAAATGGATATGGGGATGGAAAAAGAATAACTGGAAAAAAGCAGACAAGAAGCCTGTTTTAAATCAAGAACTTTGGCAAGCGCTAGATACTGAACTTCAAAAACATGAAATTGAATGGACATGGGTTAAAGGGCATGCAGGTCATGAGCAAAATGAACTTGTTGATAAACTTGCTTGCGAACAAAGAGATTTATTTGCCATATCTTAAAAAGGTTATTCCTCATTAAAAAGAGGTGGTAAATTTTCTTTTTCTTGAGGCATAACTTTTTTAAAGAATGGATACCACTCTTCAATTGGAATAAGCCCATTAATTCTTTCAGGATAAACTTGATTTTTTCCAAATAAAAGACCTTGTGTTTTAAGAGGTAGTTTATTGTCTTTTAAAAACTTCTTGGCGCGATCATCAGTTGCATCCAATCTCAAAAACAAAATTTCATCTTTTTTATAGTCAGTAAAATGTTTTAGATAATATGAAAATGACAACTCATTTAAAAAACAAGATAAACAAAGTCCTCGTTCAACCGAAAGATACATAGGTTGATTTTCTTTTCTTAAAGAGTCAATTGTTTCGGGCTGTGTTTTAACTGATGCAGCTGCAAAAACAGAAACAATAAGCCAAATTAACAAAACAATTTGAGGAATACGAATTAAAACAGGATATTGTTTTAATTTTCTAAGCGCTCCAAATAAAGCTGGATATTTTTTAAAAATTACAAATGGCAACAAACCAATAAAAAACCATATTGCAAATAAAATAAAAATATATCCTTTTGCACTTGAAAATGAAACAAGGGTTTCATTCAAATACGGCTTAGGTAATAAGAAGAAAAATAAAATTCCCATACCGATATTAAATTTTGGTCGATATAACAACCAAGCAAGTGTTAAAAATGAAATAACAATAAAAACACCATAAACTTCAAAAAAAGCAACGCATTCTGGATAAAAATAAAATAAAATGGCTAGGCATAAAAACAAGAACCCAAAAGATTTTTTAATAAGATTAATCCTCTTTACAAGAGTTTCTTTTTTATCAGGCAAAGACAAAAACAAATAAAATAAAGGCGAAAGGAAGAAAAGAAGAACCCCCGAAACGAAAGGATTCAACCAATTCAATTTCTCACTTAAAAAGATATATGATCCTTGTTGGGGCATAACAGTTGTTTCAAAAATACCAGCTGAAGAAATTAAGGTAATCAAAAAAGAATCCGGCATCTTTGTTGTGTTTGTTTTAATAAGCAATGATGCCTGATTATCTTTAAAATCTTTTTGAATAACATCAAAAACTTCTAATTCTTCAGACTGCAAATTCAAAAAAGATACATCTTGATTAAATGTTGCAATCAACTGAACATGATTTTCATCAATAATATTCCAAGATACTTCAACTTCTTTGTTTTTGGGTTGTCTAACAGCCAATTGAAATTGACGCATCATTTTAGAACAAATATCAGTTGGATATTTTGAATTATTTTTAAGTAAAAGAGACAAATCCAACATTTCATCAACACAAACTTCCCCTTTGCAAGCTTTTATGGGAAATTTTTTATTTAAGTTAAATTCTTGAGTGCCTTCTTTTAAAAAATAAATGAGTGAAAAATAAACTTCTTTTTTATAACCAGTAAACCTATGTTCGTTTAAACTTGAAATAGGATATAAAATTTCTTCTTTTAAAATTTCTTTATTATCCGAAGATGGGATCATTGGTTTTTCTAAAATCCATCCCTCATCTAACAATCCTTCAATCATCAAAAATAAAGAATAATTTTTCGGTATTCCACCACTACAAGAAATTAAACGAAATTTTCCAATATTTGTCTCTTGATAATCACCCAACCCTTTTCGACCAGTAAAAAGCCCTTGTTCTACAAAGGCCTCTTTATCAAAAAGGGGAACTGAACCAGCTTCTAAAGGCATGCTTGTTTGAGCAAAACATGCAAAAACTTGAAATAAAAAGCATAAAAATACTAAAAAATACCTCATAAGGCCCACTATAACAAAAAAAAACTTGATTGTCTTTAAAAAAATGTGTAAATTATAGAGGATTTTTATTAACAATTAATGGAGGCTCGTATTAAACCGAATATGTCAAACGCTCAACACGATGATAAGAATAATCCAAGAATCAATGAGCAAATTACAAATCCGCAAGTTCGATTAATTTTATCCACAGGTGAAAATATCGGAATTATATCCACAAAAGAAGCGCTTAAAAAAGCAGAAGAAGCTGGTTTAGATTTAATTGAAATTGCACCAAATGATTCGTGTCCAGTATGTAAGATTTTAGATTTCGGCAAATATAAATACGAGATGCAAAAAAGAAAAGCGGACGCACGAAAAAAACAAAAAACCGTTGAAGTTAAAGAAATTAAATTTACATCTAATATCGGCGAAAATGATTATTTGGTTAAAATGCGTGCCGCTAAACGCTTTTTAGAAAGTGGTAATAAAGTTAAATTTACACTTCGTTTCCGTGGAAGAGAAATGTCTTATGTTGATCTTGGAACAGAAGTTTTAAAAAGAGCTATTTCTGATTTAGAGGGCGTTGGTAAAGTTGAATCTGAACCAAAATTAGAAGGCCGTCAAATGGGAATGATGATGGCTCCCAATAAATAAAAACCAAATTCATATATAATTTAGCCCCATTTCAAATGGGGCTTTTTTTAACACATTGACTTTTTTAAGTTTTTTTGATATAATAGCGTTATAAAACAATAAGTTATTAAAAACATCAAAAAAAATGCGCAAAAAACATTATTATGACCAAAAATATAGTTATACCTATCCTGTTTTAAGATGGGATGGTTTTTGGGTGTTTTGCACATTACCAGTTAAAGAAATTGCAAAAATTTATGAAAACGAAACAGGAAAAAAACCAACCTCTTTTTTTGATTGTGGTTGCGCAACTGGTGAACTTTTAAAACAAGCTGAAAAGATGAATATGCATGTTCAAGGGATAGATATTAAAAGGTATCCTTCTATTTTTAGCCCTTCTCATCCAAACATAGAAATAGTTTCAATTCTTAACTATCAAAAACCAATTCAACATGATATTGTTTTTTTAAATGGCACCCTCACCTATTTAACAGAAAAAGAAGTTGATGTGGCATTACAAAAATTTAAATCCGCTGGTCTTGTTATTGCAATTCATAACACCGTTGAAGATGATGAAAAGGCTGGTGGCTCCGAATATCGCGATCCCAAACCTGGAAAACCTCGTTTAATTAAACGCCAAGAATGGTGGGTTAAAAAGTTTCAATCAAACGGATTTGAAGCAAAGTATGATCCAAAAACAGATTGCTTTATTGCAAAATCCAAAGAAAGAGAATAATCTTTTTCTAATATTTAATATTTTGTCTTGATAATGAAAAAAGATTTTTAAAAAACAGCAAACAACCATTCGGTATTTTTTTTAAACAAGGTGTTTTTAATTCTAGATCTAAACTTTCTTTATTAAAGTGCCCTTTTTGAATCAAATCAAAAAGATGACCTGCATATGCTAAAACATAAATTGCCTCTTTTGTTGCAATATCTTTATAAGATTTAATTACTTGTTTTACACACCAAGACCTTTCAGAGGAGCTTTCAGCATTATTTTGAATAAGGGATTCCCTTAATTCATCTTTAAATTGAATTTTTGCAATCTCTTTGGCATCCGATGGCAAAATATCCTTATAAAAATATTTTTCAATAAATTCATTAGTATATTGTGCTGTATAATCATAAGATTTACCCAACGGCATTCCCCCTAACAAAACCTTTGTTGGGGCTAAATCAAACTCACCCGTTTTCCATTCCACTTGATCAACTTTAACCCAATAATTCTGATCAAATAAAACAGGGCAAGCATTTGAAAGAAGAAATTCATATCCAACACTTGTTCTTGAAACATCAACACGTTTTTTCCAATAATTTGGTAACTCATGATCCAACACATATCTTGCCGTTACACAAACATATTTTTCACCATGATACATAACTTCAGGAACATGCTCATACCAAAGCTGAGCAGTTGGAGACATAGAACCCCAAAAATTCCTGCCATTTGAAATAAATCCTGCCTCATGATTTCGATTGCTTTCTTCATAATAAGGGGCAACAATCTTGTTAAATGTATATGTTTTCCCTGTTGGATATAATAAGCCAATTTCATCTAATCTTTTGGATGTTTCTTTATCAGCAAGCATCATTGGATATTCACCGAATGAAACCGTTAACCCTGGTTGCAATTCATTTTTTAAATTTGTTAATAACTGATTTAAATCCTTTGGTAAAACTTTTTTATCCAACAAAGGGGCCAAACCCAAATTTTTGCTTATATTTAAAACGGCTGTTTTTGAACCATCTGGATTTTTGATTTGCATGGCAAGCAAATCATCATCATTTGTAAAACCATTATCCCATAGGGAAACTTTTTGTTCTTGAATCAATCTCTTAGAATCTGTTTTTGAAAAACATGATCTATTGAGTCTTGCTCCCAAAATACCAGCCAAATCTGTTGCCACAAATGCTTGATTTGAAAAATTAAAGATATTCATAAAAAAATTATTTTCCTTTTAACATCTTTTCCAATTCGCTCATATCTGGCATTTGCCCATTTTTCATCATGCTTTGCAATTCACTCATATTTGGCATACCATTTTTACCCATCATCCCTTGAAGCGCGCTCATATCAGGCATTGAATTACCACCCATCATTCCTTTTAAAGCAGACATGCCTCCAAATTTTTTAAGCATTCCCATCATCCCAAACGGGCTCATTTTTTTCATCTTTTTCATCACTGTTGCCATTTGCTCATATTGTTTTAACAAACGGTTCACATCATTAACACTTACTCCCGCTCCATTTGCAATTCGAATTTTTCTGGAAGCTTTTAAAAGATCTGGATTTTTGCGTTCTTTTTCTGTCATTGAAAGAATAATTGCTTGCTGACGTAACACCAACTTATTGTCAATTCCTGCCGCTTCAATTTTATCTTGCATTTTACTAAGCCCTGGAATCATTTTCATCACGCCTTTAATATCTCCCATGTTGGAAATTTGACGCATTTGGGAAAGCATATCATTCAAATCAAAGCGACCACTCATCATTCGTTCAGCAGTGTTCATTGCTTCTTCTTGATTAATCTTTTCCATGGCCGTTTCAACAAGACCAACAACATCTCCCATGCCTAAAATGCGTTCTGCAATTCTATTGGCATCAAAAACTTCTAAAGCATCAGCTTTTTCCCCAACTCCTAAATATTGAATCGGAACACCCGTTATTTCTCGCATAGAAAGAGCGGCGCCCCCTCTTGCATCCCCATCAATTCTGGTTAAAATAAGACCTGTAATCCCTATTTTTTCATTAAACTCTTTTGCAACTGTAACAGCATCTTGCCCCATTAAAGAATCCACAACTAAAAGTGTTTCTTTTGGCATTGATAAATCTCTGATTTTTTGAACTTCTTGCATCATCTCTTCGTCAATATGCAAGCGCCCTGCCGTATCTAAAATCAAAACATCATACAACTCTTCTTTTGCAGTTTTTAAGGCTCTTTTTGTAATTTCGATTGGATTTTCTTTTTTTATAATTGGCAAAACAGATAAATCATTTTTTTCACCCAATTCACTTAATTGTTCTTGTGCGGCAGGTCTATATGTATCCAAACTTGCAAGTAAAACTTTTTTGCCCTCTTTCTTTAATCGTTTGGCAAGTTTTGCCGAAGAAGTTGTTTTTCCCGATCCTTGAAGACCAACCATTAAAACAACATTTTGTTGATATTGAATTAAATTAAGTGGTGTTGAAGTTCCTAATAACTGAACTAATTCATCATGAACAATTTTAACAACCATCTGAGCTGGCGAAATAGACTTAACAACCTGCTCCCCAACTGCTTTTTCCTTGACTTTTTGAATAAATGTTTTAACAACAGGTAAAGCAACATCAGCCTCCAACAACGCGATCTTAATTTCACGCATTGTTTCATCAACTGAACTTTGAGTTAAAATCCCACGTTTTGTTAATTTATCAAACGCTTTTGATAATCTATCTGCTAAGCCTTGAAACATAATAAATCCTTTCATTTTTGTTTGTTTATTTATAGTTTAAACAGACAAAAAAGTCAAAGATTCTCTAAATAAAATTCCTTTTTTATGATATTTTAAACACAAATAACTTTATTTCGTCTTTAAAATCATTTTTTTAACTGCCTCAAACTCACCAGAAGGAGTACATCCAGTATCGGGAAAAATATAATCTGGCGTTAAAATCAAAGGATCTTTTTCATCATTTTGCATATTTACTAAATATTTGTTCAAATAACTCTCATTCTTCCATTTTGGAACCACATTTTCTTTTATATCCGAATCAACCCAACCTTGAATTGTTTGAGATAATTTTATAAAACCATCTTTTGTTCCACCATAAAAAACATTTTGAACATAAAATTTACCATCAACTTCTTTTATATAAGCTTTTGAAGTTTTATTTCGATTATATGGTAATAGATTCATTTCCCAACGATAATGCCAAGGGTGAATTGCATAAACCAATTCCTGATCTTTAGTTGGCAAAATCTCTTCATTAAGAGCAGTTAACACATCGAGGTTCACATCCATAAAATAAACATAATCAAATACCTCTAATTCTGTTTTAATCTTTTGAATAAGATGGTGTTTTTTTAGATCAGGATCGCTCTCTTGAATAACTATTTTTTGAGCTAATTTATGATCTATTTTTAAATCTTTTATATCTGTAAACACAAAATACTTTTTATGATGATTCGGCAAAAAATTCTTCTTTGAAGATTGATAAAAAGCATTCCATTGCTTAGAATCATCACCCATAGCAAAAGTGATCACTGCAATTTTTTTAGGCGTTCGATCTAAAACTTTTGGCTGAGTCAAGGGTTCATATTCATCCAATGAATAATAAGAACGCTGATAAACGGTTGAGCCTTCTTCAGATGCAATAGATATAGTGTTTTTCGTTCTTCTTAAAACAACAAGTGACTGATCATGTCCTTTTAAGATTTGTGATTCTGGATCATAATGATAAAGTTTCTTTTCTCCATTTTGCCATATATACACTAAATTCGGATCAACTACTTTCTCTTTTAATGGCATACATGAAGCTTTAAATGCAATAGCATCAGGCATTACAATCATTGGAGTTTTAAATTCTTTTATTTTCAAGTGCAAATATTTATTCAAAAAACTTTCATCTTTTAATTTAGGTATAAAAGTTTTTTTTAAATCTAGATCAACCCAATTTTTAATTACATCAACTAGTTCAAAAAAAGCATCTTTCGTTCCACCAAAAAAAGATTTTGTAATATAAAATTTTCTTTCTTCTATTGGAACATAACTGGCTGATTTAATATTTTTTTCAAAAGGGAACTGTTCTTCAGACCACTCATAAAAACAAGAATGAATCATCGAAACAATTCCTTGTTCTTTGGTTGGAAGAATTTCTTCATTTATATCAACGGTTGGAAGAAAAGATTCATCCGCAAAATAAATATAATCAAATGATTTTAAAATATTTTTTACTCTATCAAAAGTATGAAATTTTTTCAAATTCAAACTTTCATCTTTCTTATCATACTGAACAATTTTCAACACATTTTTGCCAACTTTAAGATTATTATTATCCGTCAAAACAAAATATTTCTTTGAATGTTTTGGTAAAAAATGTTTTTCCATTGTTTCATAAAAAACATTCCATGTTTGATCATTTGAACTCATAGAAAAAGTTAACACTGCAATATTTTTATTTTTTTCATTATGCATATATGATTTTGATAACAATTCATACTCATCATCCGCAAAATGAACTTTGTAATAAAGATCTTTATCATTTGCATTTTTGATTAAAAATGAATTTTTTGTTTTATTTAAAACTTTAAAATTAATATTTTCATTCTTTAAGATTTTAGATTCTGGATAATATTTAAAAAGTTCTGACCAACCACTAATATCAATATAAAAATCTTCAGTTTTTTCTTTTTTACCAAAAACAAAAAAACTGCTCAAAATAAGACAAACAGAAAATAAAAAAAACAACAAACATTTTTTCATAATTAACCCTATTTAT
>JAZOOQ010000047.1:0-15107 GCA_045655105.1 Alphaproteobacteria bacterium
TTTGTTTTTGTTTTGATGTTTCACTTTTTCTTGTGGATTTTTTTAGATAAAGCAAGTTTTTTCAATTTTAAAAATAGAACAAAAGATTTACTCATTGATTATATTTGTTTAATGTTTATGTTAACTTGTTCTTGCGCAACGGCATTCTTATTTAACACATTTTATTAAAAAACATTTTAATTTTTCGAAAGTGATGAATATGCTGGTCTGAATTGAAGTTCCGGCATATTTTCATCTGTCCATCTTAATTCTTGTTGCTCAAAAAATTTTCGTTCTTCTTGATCTTTTTTATATCCAATGCTTTTTAAATATTGGTCGTATTTTTCAAAAAGACCATTATCTTTAGCAATAACTAAAAGAGGTTTGAAATGGATATTGAAATCATCTTTTTCTTTAAATGCAAGAGTTTTAAATTGGATAATTACCTCATCTTTAGCATTTAAAACCCCGTTAATGAAAGGAGGATTTTGCTTTTGATTGAGAATAAGATCTAAATTAAATGTAAAAGTGTTAATATTTGAAAGTGCTAACGTTAGAAGTGGTTTTTGAAAAATATCAGTTATGGGCTTATATTTTTCTAATTCATTAATAACATTAATGTTATATGTTTTTCTTAAGCTGTGTGTTACGTCAATTTGTGCATTACTTAGTGAAAGATGCAAATTATTATTTTCCTTTTTGAGAACTAATTTATCGATTTGATTAGCAAAAGAAAAAGAGTTGAATTTAACTTGATAAAAAATTAAGCTATTACCAAATAATGATTTTGAAACGCTTTTATATGACATCTCATTTTGAGATAACCCACTTATTTTGAAAAATTGATTAACTGCTGATTTTGTTGTAAAGTTTTGGTAAAAAAAGAAAACTAAAATCATCAAAATCAGAATAAAAAAGTAAAGATAAAATATCTTGGCTTTTTTTAAATAAAGGGAGTTTCTTTTTGTCATTTTGTGATTTCGCTTTCCTTAGGATCATAATTTTGAATGTTTGTTGGATAAATAGTCCCATAATAAGGATCATTATTTTTACTTGCATCAAGCATTCCTGAAACTGTATACCAGCCACTTTTAAGAGCATGGCCATCTATTTTTAATGGAAGAGGAATATTTGTATAGCTTTCATTATAAGTGTTGTCTTGAATATGAATAACTGTTTTGACTGGAACGCTTTCTCTTTTAATTTTTGATAGGATACAAAGATGCATCAAAGGAGATGTACTCTGAGAATTTAGTTCTGCTTCTTGTTGATAGTTTTTCTTTGGTTCTGGAATTAAAAACTGAGGATCTTCAAAAGGTTCGTTTTTCAAGTTTAAAAGATCATCTTCTTCCTCTTGATCAAGATTGTTTGTGAAAGAGGTTGCTGGTTGAATTTCTTCATCAAGAGAAATCTCTTTTTTAGAAGGTGTAAATGAAATATTCTCAGGTTCTTTTTTTACTTTAAACGGAATTAAATTAATTTTATTTGCAATGGTTTTTCTGATAACATCTAAATCTTTAGTTTTTGGTGCTAAAACATTTGTTAATGTAGCCATTTCAATTGTTTTTTCATAAAGACCAGAACGTTTTAAGGCGTCTTCTTGCCATTTAACTTTTTGGGTATTTGTTTTTAAATCCATTTCTGCGTAAAAAACAATTTCTTCTTGTGTCGGTTCAACAACGGGGCTTACAAAAAGCATCACTTTTTCTTCTGTTGGGCAAAGCGATCTTGCATGTTTTTCAATTTCTTTAAAAATAAGATTTAATTTTTTCTTATCGGCAAAAATAGGGACATTTTCAGTCACAATCAGCAACTTAAAAGGATCACAAACTTGAAAAGAACCATAACCACCGGTATTATCTCGTTTAGAAATCATTTGCCCAATATAATCGAGCTGATAAGAATCATCTCTTGCTAATAAAAAAATTGCTTTTTGATCACCGTTTTCTTCAGTAAATATTGTTAAAAATGGGGATTTTACAAAAGTCTTTCCAGTCCAATATCCATATGAAAAATATCCATATAACTGTTCAACTGGTTGCGAAAATGCATTGTAGATGGTTAAATCATGATATCCATCAAGCCATCCATCTTCAGAACATGCGATATCGTCAGCATTAAAATGCCAGCCTTTTGTGTTTTTATCTGTAAAATATCGAATGCTACAAGAACCATCTTTTGTTGAAATTTCTTTTTCTTCAACAAAACCTGCATGCAAGGGCCCAGAAAAGGCTATTGCTGAAAAAAACAAAAAAGATAATCCTAAAAAAAAGTTTTTTCGCATAATGTTATTATACAATAATAAACAAAAAAATCAACAGCTCTTTTTTTTATTTATTGACCACTTGGAAGTGCAATACAATTCATATAATGCTTTTTAAGTTTTTGACAAGCCTTTTTTGCTTCTTCGCGATTTTTGAACCCATATAAACGAGCCCGAATAAGAGGTAATGCCTCTGGTGTGTGAATATTAGATTCTGGCATATTCAAAATGTTGGCAGCTCTTTTGGCTTGATTAAAGGCAGCCTCAGCAGTTCTGAATGCACCAACTTGAATGCCTTGATTTAATGGCGAATCGATATTTTGAGTGTTTGTATTTATTTTTTTAGGAACAAGAGCGTTGATAACGGCTTTGGGTTCATTTTGAATTGGCTCAATTTTTGCTGTTTCAACAATTACTGGTGTTTCTTTTGTATCTTCAACAATAACAGGAGGGGTTTCTTGTGAAACTTCTTCTTGTGAGTTTGTTTTTTCTTCGGTAATAGTATTGTTTGTTGGGTTATATATGATATCTTGTTCTATTTCTTCTTGAATTGTAACAGCTTGTTTAATTTCTTCCTCAGGGAAAGTATTAGAAGATACTTCTTCTTGATAAATATTTATTGGTTCCGCGGCAATGGCTTGTTTTGAACCAAAAGGATTGAGTTGTAATAAACTATATCTACTCACAGAGTTGTTAGATTTTATAATGGAATCTAATCTTTTGGCCATAATTTTAAGTTCAGGTGTTAAATCTGGTTTTTCAAGAAGAGCTTTTTTGTTTAAAAGATTTTGTTTATCTTGTTGATTTTTGTGTTGATCAATTTTGGAAAAACCATTATCAAGCAATTTCATGGCTTGTCTATCGCGTTGGGCAACGGTATCCCCTCCAATAACAACGGAAACTAAGCGATTATTATTGCGCTTTGCAGTTGAAATAATATTATATCCAACTGCGGAAATATATCCTGTTTTTAATCCTTCTGCGCCAGCATATCTTTTTTGAACGTGATTATGTGAACGATAAACCTTTCCTTTGTATGTAAAAGATTTTTTTGAAAATAATTTATAATATTGAGGGAAGTGGTGAATCATTGCCATTGTTAAAATGGCCATGTCTTGAGCTGTTGTCACTTGATCAGGATTGTGTAAGCCTGAAGCGTTTTTAAATGTTGTTCCTTTTAAACCAAGATTTTTGGCTGTTTTGGTCATCATTCTGGCAAATTCTTCTTCAGAAGGAGCAAGTGCTTCTGCTAATACAACAGCAACATCATTTGCAGATTTAATAATTAAAGCCATAATAGCATCTTTAACCGAAATGGTTTGACCCGCTCGAACATAAAGTTTTGATCTTGGTTGTTTTGCTGCTTTTAATGAAACGGGAAGTCTATCTTCCATTTTTAAAATGCCTTTTTCAATGGCGCTAAACGTCATATAAAGAGTCATCACCTTTGTAAGAGAGGCAGGGTATTGTTGCTCTGTTGCATTATTTGAAGCGAGGATTAACCCGCTTTTTGTGTCTGCTACAAGTGTAGATACACTTGCCTCAGTTATAACCGGCATTAATAAAACAGATGCCAAAAGTATAGACTTAACAAATCCCATTTTTTAACCCCTGAAAAATTCCCTGATAAATGCAGTATATATTCATTTAATTTTTTTTACAAGAAATAATCGTTGATTTTGAAATATTTTTTTATCATACTCTACTTATGACAAAAAAATTAAAAGGAATTGAATTTTTAAAGAAAAAAATTAAGTTTGTTTCAAAAAAAGCAGGTGTTTATCGAATGCTTGATGAAACAGGGAAAGTTCTTTATGTAGGTAAAGCAAAAAATTTGCAAAAACGCCTTACAAATTACACTCAACCTGAGCGTCTTTCACATAGAATTAAGCAAATGGTAAGCGAAACGCATGATTTAATTGTGATTGAAACAGCTGGCGAAACAGAAGCCTTTTTGCTTGAAAATGATTTAATCAAGCAATATCATCCGTTTTATAATGTGTTATTAAAAGATGATAAAAGCTATCCATACATCGTGATAACAAATGAAACATATCCAAAATTGATAAAATATCGAGGAAGCCGCAAGTTAAAAGGAACTTATTTTGGCCCTTTCTCATCAGGATTAGCTGTAAAACAAACATTAACAGAGCTTCAAAAGATTTTTGGATTAAGAGTTTGTTCTGATTCTTATTTTAAGAATAGAACAAGGCCTTGTTTATTGTATCAAATTAAAAGGTGTTTGGGTCCATGTTGTAAATGTGTTTCTGATGAGGTGTATCAAAAAAGTGTTCAAGAAGCAAAAGCTTTTATGAAAGGCGAAAATCAAGAAATTCAATCGCGTCTTAAAAAAGAAATGGAAGATTTATCTGCAAAAATGGAATATGAGCAAGCAGCACTTGTGCGAGATAAAATTTTGGCACTTAATCATATTCAAAACACGGATGCAGAAATTGTTTTGAAAAATACGGATTTGGTTGCTTTTTATGTGGATGGAGCAAGAGCGGGCGTTGAAGTCTTTTTTTATCGCAGAGGGCATGCGGAAGGAAATGTTTTTCATATATTAACAGATATTGATGAAGAGGCTCCTGAAGAAGCTTTAGCCTCTTTTTTGATGCAATTTTATGACACGGTTTTGCCACCAAAATATGTTTTACTTTCTTGCAAAGTGCCAAATGGATTGGCTGAAGCTTTAAGTCAAAAATTTGGAACTGTTATTCATATTGATGAAGTGCCTTCTCGGGGTGCTAAGTATAAATTAATGATGCAAGCTCTTAAAAATGCAAAACATTCTTTTGAATGCGAATTAAATGAAAAAGATATTAATGAGCAAACGTGGGAAGAATTAAGAAAGTTGCTTGAGCTTGAAACTCTTGATACAGTTGAAATATATGATAACAGTCATATTCAAGGGGCCGCTGCCGTTGGAGCTTGTGTTTCAGCATCAATACGTGGGTTTGAAAAAAAGAATTATCGCAGGTTTAATATTGATGGAACAATGGCAAAAACCAATGATGATTTTGGCATGATGAAAGAAGTGATGATTCGAAGGTTAACAAGAGGTTTAAAAGAAAATAATTTGCCAAGTGCCATGTTGATTGATGGTGGGAAAGGGCAACTTTCCTCTGTTTTAGAAATAATGAAAGAATTAGGGGTTGAAAATATAGGAGTGCTGGCGGTAGCCAAAGGGGAAGAAAGAAATAAAGGCAAAGAAACTCTTTTTTTAGGAACCAGACCAAATGAGGAAATTCATCTTGATTTAAAAGGAGATTTAATTCATTTGATTCAAAGGCTTAGAGATGAAGCTCACCGATTCGCTATTGGGTCGCATAGAAAGCGTCGCGCGCAAAATATGTTTCACGAATCTATTTTGGATATTGAAGGTGTGGGGCAAAAAAGAAAAAAAGATTTGTTGGCTCATTTTGGCTCTGCAAAAGCAATTGCGGGCGCTTCATTAGAGCAAATTATGAAGGTTGAAGGAATAAGTGAAAAAATTGCAAAAAAAATCTATACATTTTATCATGATTAGCGTATAAAGAAAAAAGAGAATTTATTAAAGAGGTAAAAAAATGGCCACAACACAAAAATCAAACAAAAAAACGGCTAAAAAAACAACAGCCAAAACATCAGCAAAAAAAACAACAAAAGTCAAGAAAACGCAAGTAAAATCTGTGCTTGAACCAAAGGTTGAAGTAATAGTTGAGGCTCCAAAAATTGAACCAGTTGCTGTTGAAGAGGTGATTGTGAATGAAACGCCGAAAAAGACTTTTATGAATAAAGAAATTGTTGAGCAAGTTAAAAAAGATGTTAAAAAACAAATGAATATTCCAAATTTGCTTACATTATTCCGAATCTGGGCAATTCCAGGAATTGTTTTAACATTTTTCTTCCCAACGGCATTTTGGGCATGGTTTGGTGTTGTTTTATTTGCATTGGCGGGTATCAGTGATTATTTAGATGGATATTTAGCTCGTCATTGGAATCAACTTTCCAGATTTGGTCGTGTTTTAGATCCGATTGCTGATAAGTTGTTGGTTGGTGCTTTGCTGTTAATGTTGGCATATACGGCTCGTTTAGGAGATTGGGGAATTATTCCTGCTGTTGTGATTTTATGCCGTGAAATTTTGGTTTCAGGTTTGCGCGAATTTTTGGCTGAAATTAAAGTTGGTTGTCCGGTCACAAGATTGGCAAAATGGAAAACAGCTTGCCAAATGGTTGCCTTACCAATGTTAATGGTTGCAGAGCCAAACTTCAGTGGGGCTTATGCTAGTGCGCTTTATACTTTGGGCCAAATTGCATTATGGGGTGCGGCTATTTTAACGGTTATGACGGGATATGATTATTGGAAATCTGGTCGTAAATATATGGATGAATAAATAATTTATTTAAAAGAAAAAGGGCTCATTTTTTGAGCCTTTTTTTCATAATTAAAATTTATTTTTATCAATAGATTATTTGAATTTTTTTAGTCGGAAATTTCATGGTCGTTAGATTTGGCAAGAAATAAGTGGTAAAATAAAGGATTTTTTAAGGGAAATTTTGCTTGTTTTTCTGAATAAAAAACATAAAAAAGCGTCTTTTATCAAATTTTATGCAATTTTTTAATAAAAAATAATTATTTAAAATCAATTAATTACAAGAAAATAGATTAAAAATATATATTTTTTTGAAAATTTTTGGCCCTGAAAATCCAAACCCATGGTATAATGAAAGTATAGTGGGATGAAAATGGGGAATAAAAAATAACGGTTAAATTTCTTATTTTATATAGGGAAAACAAAAAATGGAGATTAAAATGAGTCAAAAAAATAATGGATCCAACAGAGAATTAACTTCCGATGAAAAAGATCTGCTAAGAGCAGCTAAAATGGGAAATCGAAATGCTCTAGTAGGCTTGATTTATACAGATCCACCAGTTCGGGAAGATGTTTTAAATCAAGCTCTATTTTTGGCTGTGAAGAATGGACATGACAAAACAGTTGGTGAATTAGTGTCTCGTGGTGCTGATTCTAATGCAAGAATAAGAGTGACAAGAGATGGAAATGTTGTCGCTCGTCGAGTAACACCACTGATGGTTGCTGCTGAAAATGCAACAGAGGATTCTGTTGACGTGATTCAAATGTTGATTGATCATGGTGCTGATATTAATGCCAGAGACACACAAGGAAATACGGCACTTCATTATGCAGTAAAAAGTGGTAATTATGGTGTGCTTACCCAATTGTTAGAACAAAAAGGGATTGATGTGAATAAACAAAATAATAATGGTGACACGGCACTTCACTTGGCTGCAAAAAATCCGAAGTGGGATTGTTATTATCATTTATTGTATCATAATGATATCAATGCTGATATTGAAAATGATAAAGGGGAGCAGGCAAGAGATTTATGTTCAAGTGAACAGATGCGCAATAGAGGGGAAGAGATTTTAGCTGAAGTTCAACAAATGCGGGAGCGTGGATCGGAGATGGCCGTTGAAGAACCTGTTAGTACTGAATCATCAGTGCGGGTAACTTCTTCAGGGAATGCGTCAAGTGTAGGTAATGTGCTTGGAACTGAGAGCGTAGCGCAGATTAGTAATGAATCATCAGTGTGGGTAACTTCTTCAAACAATGCGATAGGTTTAGGTCATGTGCTTGGAACTGAGGGCGTAGCACAGAATATAACCCACCCCATATCAGGACCAGAAGAACGAAGAAACGAACTGGTTTATCGTCAAGAAAAAGAATATTAATAGAGATATAAAAAAAGGCGAGCCTTTTGACTCGCCTTTTTCCACCTCTGGTTTAGAATTTATATTTTAAGGAGGCTAAACCAGTGTGATTTGTGTAATCGCCTTTGAAGATACCTTCATATTCAATGGCAATTTCAGTTTTTTGATTGACATCTAAACCAACTCGGGCGCCAATTTCAACACCAAAGCGATCAAGGTTTTCTGTAACAACTTTATAACGGGATCCGTTTACTAAAGTAACAGAATTTTCCATGTCTGGTGTGATGAAATCATATGTAATGGCAGCTCTAAATTCAGGGTACCAAGCCAATGTTGGTGAAATAGCATAGCCAATTGTATATTGTGCTCCTAAAACACCTGTTAACACGTGGCCATTCCCGCCTTTAACATCTTGGCCAGCTTGATCAGTATAATCATGTTGATTTAAGTAAGTGTATCTTAAACCTAATTCAGGAGAGATAACACCCGTTGCCCAATCGCCAAAAACAAATGGTCCTGTTTTTCTGCCCATCATAACTTGAGCGGCAAAAACATCAACATCATATTCTGCATCAATACGTTCATGGAAAACTTTCTTTTCTTCTTCATAGTTTGAACGAGTATATAATGCTAACCAATTTGTATAGAAGCGATTCGGATTATATTCGCCATACACCATAATGGTATGTGAATCAACTTCGGTATCACGGCCAATAGATTCGCCTTCACTCATTGTATATGCATAAGCAATACCCATACGTGTGTTATCGGATACATGACCATCAAAACCAACGGCAATTCCTTTATTATCCATGTCAAAGCCTTTATGAGCATCATATTCTGATTTTCCATATAAGCCTTCAACCCATAAATGAGCTTGTCTGCGTGGGAAGTGATAGAATCTTTTGCCACGATGTTTATAGGCTGTTCTTTCCATAGAAACAGACATGTGTTTAGAAACAGTTGCTGCTAAACGACGAGTGATTTCCGTTGAGTGCGCTTGAATAAGTGGAGAAACATCAGGAGCAATTCCATCTAAAGCATCTTTATATTCTTTAGAATCGCAACCTAAACGTTGAGCCATTTCATTTAAAACATTTTGAACACGAATGGCTGTTTCGTTTCCAGTCATTTTTCCTTCTTCAACCCAAGCATTATGAATGCATCCTGCGTTAGGGCAGATTTTATCATTATCATCATCAGTATCTGGATCAGATGGATCAGAATCTTCTGGATCTGAAGGATCAGATGGATCAAATGGGTCAGAATCTTCTGGATCTGAAGGATCAGATGGATCAAATGGGTCAGAATCTTCTGGATCTGAAGGATCGGATGGATCAGATGGGTCAGAATCTTCTGGATCTGAAGGATCGGATGGATCAGATGGGTCAGAGTCTTCTGGATCTGAAGGATCGGATGGATCAGATGGGTCAGAATCTTCTGGATCTGAAGGTTCTGCTCCTGGTCGAGACAATTGATATTTCCCATCTCCTAAATAAGTAATATCATACATTTTGTTTTCAGTGATATTTTGAAAACCATTTGGAGAAGTTGCATTTAATTCATTAGAGGCATCCAAGATATGGAAAACTTTAGATTCGCCTTCATTTAAATGTTCACCTGGAGCAACAATGATGGTTATATCTGTATCATTTGGTGAAACATAAATGCTGTTTGCTTGTATGCGACCAAATTCATTGCCTGAAGCTGCATTAACATGCGTTAATAATTCAGATCCATCATATAAATTAATCACATCTCCATATAAAATTGTTTTACCAATATCAATGCGACTGTTTCTTGCATTAATTGTGCCAGTTTTTCTTTTAGTTAAAGAATCGTGAACATTGATAAAACCTTTTGTTAAATCGCTGTCATAGTGCAATTGCAAATCGCTGTTGTTGATATTGATAATCCCATTGTTATAGATATCTTCACCATCAGCAAATAAACGAACTTTTGCATTTGGAGCAGAAACATTTGTGTGTGGATTATAATCTAAATCAATTGTATCGCTAGCGTTGTTAATTGTTAATGTTCCAACGTTGTAAATTGCACTGCCAACTCCTGAAGCACTGTTGTCATAGAATTTGGTTTTATAAGCGTTATTAAGAGTTACAACGCCGCTATTATAAATGGCGCCACCTTGTCCAGCAGAGTTGTTTGCAAAAGTTACACCATCAAAAGTTGCGTTGGCTGTATTATAAATAGCACCGCCAACAGATGTTGCCGTATTTTGACTATATATATCATTTGTTGAAGTGAAAGAGGAGGTTGATTGTCCATTAGGCGTATCATTTGAAACAGCCCCGCCACCTTTGGCAACATTGTTGCTATATGTTGAACCTTGAGATTTCATTGTTCCAACGTTATAAACAGCGCCACCTGAATTTTTTGCCACGTTGTTTTTAAAAGTTGAATTTTTGATTTCTGTAGTTCCACGGTATGTTCCAATTATGTTGCCTTTTGAGTCTTTGTGTGTGACGTAATCATTTGAAACGGCGCCACCAGAGCTTGTTACCCCATTTGCACTGTTGTTAATAAATGTATCATTATTAATTTTTAAATTACCAACGTTTTCAATGGCTCCACCATTTTGATTGGAAACGCTATTTTCTTCAAAGATGTTGTTTTGAGTTGTTACCGTTGAATAATCGTGTACAAAAATGGCGCCACCAAGGTCATTTGCCTTGTTATTGTAAAATTCATTGTTTGTTAAGGTTGCTGTTCCACCAATATCAATGGCGCCAGCATGTTCGTTTGCTGTGTTTTTAACAAATTGAGAGTTATTGACAGTTAATTGGGCTTTGTCAACATTGATGGCTGCCCCATTATCATTTGTTATATTTTCAATGAATTTTGAATTAGAGACATTTGCAACTGGTGTTCCAGAAACAGAAACTGTTTTTTTGTTGCCGCTAGCATCCGTTATTTGCATTGTTGGGACTTTGCGGACGTGAATTGCGCTACCAACTTCGCTTGAGTTACTTAAGTTGCCATTTGAAGATCCTGAAAAAACAACGTTATCAACATCTAAATTTGAGTTAACAATATATACAGCAGGTGTTTCAGATGCTTGTTTTTGATTACTTGTTAAATAAGATGTTAAATTTTTAACAGAACCATTTACATCTTGAGCTGTGGCGTTTTTAATATCGGTTCCTGTTTTAACTGAACCAATGTTTTTAAGCGTTAATTTACCACTTACATTTGATGTTTGAGTGTTATAAATGCCAAGTGTGCCTTGAATATTTTCATTTGAAGAGTTTCCAGTAACTGTCCAGTTAACAGGTTTTTGAACAACCCAAACTGTTTTTGAGGTTATATCATTAAGATTTGAACCTGCAATCACTTCATTTCCAGAGATTTCTTTTGAAAAGGAATCTCCAGCAGATGCGTTTGAGTTTATATTGTTAATTTGGTTGAAAATATTTTTCTTAACTTCTGTTGCATTAGATATATTTGATAATGTTGACAAAAAAGCTAAATAAGATAAAAAAAACGTTGATATAAATTTTTTCATAATACCTCCATTCAACGATAAGTGTTGAATATTATATCATAAAATCAAAATAAAGTCCATAGTTTTTTTTATTCTTTATTTGTGCTTTTTTAAAATAAAGTAAAAAATAGACAGAAAATTAAAGGTGAAACTACCAATTAAATGGCGTTTAAGGTTTAAAAGGAGCGAATGTTTTGAATTGGAGGATTCCATTTTTCAATAAAATCTGTTAATTCTTTATTTTCTTTTTCAGGTAAAATAATGTTTAGTTTTATCATTAAATCGCCTTTATCTTTAACGCCTTTTCCCTTTAATCGCATTGTTTTATCGCCTCCAGAATAAGGGGGAATCTTTAACATAACAGGGCCATATGGTGTTGGAATATTTACTTTTGATCCAAGAATGGCTTCTTTTAGAGAAAGAGGGAGGGTTAGAAAAATATTGTTTTGATCTCTGGTATATAAAGAGGATGGAGTTACTTTTATTTTAATTAAGGCATCTCCATTTTTATTGTTATATCCTGGGGCTCCTTGACCCTTTAACCTTAAAATGGCGTCATCAGTAACGCCTGCAGGGATTTTTATTTTTATTTGTTTGCCTTTTTGCAATGTGACGGTTGTTTCTCCGCCCGTAATTGATAAATCAAAAGGGATGTTTAAATTATAAGAAACATCTTGCCCTTTTTGATGTTGAGTTGAGTGACCAGAGAAACCATTAAATCCACCGAATAAATCCGAAAAATCAAATCCGCCACGGCCGCCTCCAAACATGGATGCTAAATCTTCTGGGTTAAAACCTTGTCCAGAGTTTTTAAATCCCCTAAAACCACTGTTATCGTATGAGCCGTGTCCAAAAGGAGTTGGATTGCCGTTTTCATCAATTTCGCCGTTATCATATCTAGAGCGTTTATCGGGATCTGATAAAAGTTCATAAGCTGCCGTAATTGTTTTAAATTTTTCTGCAGCTTGTTTATCAGGGTTAACATCTGGATGATAGGTTCTTGCCAACTTGTGATAAGCTTTTTTAATTTCGCTTGCAGAAGCTGTTTTTGAAATGCCTAAAAGTTCATATGGATTGCTCATTTTTTTTCCTCTAACATAAATAATTATTACCATATATAGGGTGTATTATAAAAAAAATCTATGGAAAAAACAAAAAAAATGTTATATTCTATTTATAATGAAGAAAAATATGAATTTAAATGGATTATTAAAAACAGCATCTGTTGCATCAATTTTAACGGCAATTTTGTTAATTGTTGTTAAAATTATTGCTTATTTGGTAACTGGATCTGTTTCAATTTTATCTAGTTTATTTGATTCAATGCAAGATTTTATGACATCTGCTGTAAATTATGCGGCGGTGAAACATTCAACACAACCAGCTGATAATGAACATCGTTTTGGTCACGGAAAAGCTG
Source organism: Alphaproteobacteria bacterium (assembly GCA_045655105.1). Classification (GTDB taxonomy): domain Bacteria; phylum Pseudomonadota; class Alphaproteobacteria; order CAAHEQ01; family UBA3637; genus RGIG4140. The sequence goes on from JAZOOQ010000047.1 coordinate 12,878, forward strand.
AGGGAATTGGTTCTTTGGTTCAAGGCATTATCATTTTAGCTGCAGCATTTTTCTTGTTAAAAGAATCTTTGGTGCGCTTTTTTGAAACTGAACCAATTAAAGAGATTTCTTTTGGTGTATGGATAACTGTTTTTTCTATTGTTGTTACGATTATTTTGGTTCGTTTTCAATCATATGTAATTAAAAAAACAAATTCGTTATCAATTAAAGCCGATCAAGCTCATTATACTGGCGATATTTTAATGAATGTTGGTGTAATTATTTCCATGCTTGCTGCTTATTATTTGGATCTTTATGTTATAGATGCACTTTTTGGTATTGGGGTGGCAGTTTATTTGTTTGTTGTTGTTTTTGGTGTTGCAAAAGAAGCAATTGCCATGTTGATGGATACTGAGTTAGATAATTCGATTCGAGAATCTATTGAGCAAGAAGCACTTTCTTATAAAGAAGTTCATTCTGTGCATGATTTAAAAACAAGAAAATCAGGGGATGTTATGTTTATTCAATTTTGTGTAAAAATGGATGATAATTTAACCCTTAAAAAGGCGCATGATATTGCTGATTTAATTGAAGAGGGAATTCAAAAAAAATATGCGGGAGCTCAAATTCTTATTCATTTTGAACCTGCATTAACAAAGGATGCAAAATGATTGTTGATTCGCAAAAAGAAATAATTGAGGCTTTGAAAAATCCAAAACTTTATCCTGCGAAATGGAATGTGAAAGAAGTTTTGGTGGAGCAATCACATATAGCAATTTTGTTTTTGGCTGGGGATTATGTTTTTAAACTAAAAAGAGCTGTTTTGATGACGGACGTTGATTTGTCAACGCCGCAAAAAAGGCGATTATCTTGTGTTCAAGAAATGAAACGTAGCACTGTATATGCCCCAAATTTAGTTTTAGGTGTTCGATCAGTTAGAAAACTTAAAAATGGGCGAATTTGCATTGGTGGTAAAGCAGGGGAAGAAGTTGATACCATCATTGTGATGCATCGGTTTCAAAAAAATGAAATTTTAGGGAATATTCTGCCAGATGAATCATTTTCAAGATTTGAAGCAATGGATCTGGCTGAACAATTATCTGATCTTCATTCAAAAGCAAAAACATTTCGTTCAAAGTGGGGGGCTCAAACTGTTCAAAATATAATTTTAGATACAGAACGTGTTTTAGGTTGTTTTTGCCCATATATTTTTGATCGAAAAAAATTAGACGCTTTGATGAAAAATATGCTTAAAAATGTTTTTATTCATTCAAGATTGATTGATTTAAGAAGCAAGAGTGGGCATGTGAAAAAATGTCATGGTGAATTGTTGTTAAGCAATATTGCTAAAAAAGAGGGTAGATATTTATTTTTTAGCCCAATTGAATATAATGATCGTTCTGAATCGATTGATACACTTTATGATTTAGCATATCTTTTGATGGATTTTGAAATGCGAGGGCTTAGAAAGTTAGCAAATATTTTGTTTAACCATTATTTGGCATATATGAATGATGTGGAAGGGTATCCATTATTGCCATTATATCAATCTATGAGAGCTATGTCTCGGGCAGCAATATGTGCAAAAAAAACATTAGTTTTAACTGGAATAGAGAGAAAAGAAGCCGTTAAACGTGCAAGAAGATATTTTGATTATGCTTGCGAGTTTATGACACAATATCCGCCTGTTTTAATTGCATGTGGGGGACTATCAGGAAGTGGAAAATCAAGAGTTGCAAGAGAAATTGGTGGATTTTTTAATCCAGCTCCTGGTGCTGTGATTTTAAGAGATGATATCGTTAAAAAACAAATTAATGGTTGCCCAATAGATCAGCATTTTGATAAAGCATTTGATACGCCAGTTATTGAAAAAGTTGTATATGATGTGTTGCGTCAAGAAGCAAAAAAATCTCTTTTAAGTGGATGTACGGTTATTGTTGATGCTTTGTTTTATGATGAAACGGAGCGAATAAAAATTGAAAACTTGGCAAAAGAATTAAAGGTGCCTTTTGTTTCGTTATGGATGGATGCTCCTTTTGATGTGCGTTTAGGAAGAGTTCAATCTCGAAAAAGAAATCCTTCTGATGTTCGAACAGAAGAAGATCTTGAAAAACAATTAACTTTAGAAACGGGCAGGGTGACTTGGCCAAAGATAATAACAGATAAATCTAGAGAAGAAACACTTGCAACTGCGCTTAACTTATTGAAAAAACAATGTCCAAAATGTGTCTTAAACAATAAGTAAATCAAT
>JAZOOQ010000048.1:0-4447 GCA_045655105.1 Alphaproteobacteria bacterium
TGTTAGATGAAAATGGAAATAAAACATATGATGCGAATGGAGATGTAGTAACACTTGGAAATAAAGCTAGTTCTGAACAATCAGGATCAAGTAGTGGGGCCATTCACCATGAAAGTGGTTATGGATTTATGACTTTTGAAAAAGAAGCAATATTTATTGGAAATATTGCAGATGGGTATACATCGGGAGCCGGTGGAGGAATATGGACGTCTGCTCCAGGTAAACGTGATGAAAATGGAGTTATTACAGAATATGGAATGGAATTTGGTGGAGAAGCTTTATTTGCTGATAATATGGCAAAAGCTGTAACAGGATTGGCTCAAGGGGGGGGTATAGATAATTGGGGAGGCAGTATCAGATTTAATGCTCACACAACATTTAACACCAATAAAGTTTTCTCTGTTAATTCCAATGCTAATGGTGGAGCTATTTATAATAGGGGTACATTAAATTTTACTTCAGTTGATTTTATAAATAATTCTAGTATGGGCGGCAGTGAAGGACAAGGCGGGGCGATTTTTAATGAAAGTGGAAATGGGAATATTAACTTTATTGGTCATGCAAAATTTGAAAATAATACTGTTGAAGGAAATGCAACAAGAGGTGGTGCTGTTTATAATAATAATTCTGTAATACAATTTAAATCAGTGGAGTTCATAAATAATACTGCTATCTCTTCAAATTCATTGTCAGCTGGAGGAGCAATTTTTAATAATTTAACTTCTCTTAATTTCTCTGATGATACAACTTTTACAGGTAATAAAGCTGAATCTGTAAATGGTTCTGCCAACGGTGGGGCGATTTATAATTCCGGATATATGCTTCTTGCTGGGGAAAACACGTTTGGAGGATATTTGCAAGATACAGAAGATGCAGATGGAGATGGCGATAAAGCGGAATATGTCCTTGATTCAGAAGGGAACAAAGTCTCACTTGGTAACCAAGCTAAACAAGGTGGTGCTATTTATAATGCAGGGGGCAAGAAAGAAGGTGATGTTATTGCATACGGCATGACATTAGGTAAATCCACCTTTGTGGGAAATACGGCGCTTACTTCTGGTGGTGCAATTTATAATAATGGTTATATGAATTTTACGGATGACGCTTTGTTTGAAGAGAATAAAGCAACAGCTGAAACAGGATACATCTATGGAGGGGCTATTTGGAATAGTGGTCAAAAAGCTACTATGATATTTTCTGGGGAAAGTTCTAATTTTAAAGGAAACTTGGTAACATCAGGTCCTGCTCCAACTTATGGAGGAGCGATTAGTAATAGTGGAAGTATTAGTTTTTCTAATTCTAGGATAGTTTTTGAAGAAAATATATCGTCAACAACTTCAAATAGTTCTCATGGAGGTGCAATTTATAATGCTGGTATTATTAAAATTTTAGGTGAAAACATATCTTTTATTGATAATTTAACGAAATCTGAAACAGGTAACGTTTATGGAGGTGCAATTTATAATAGTAGTGGCACTGTAATATTTGAAAATCATGATGAAAATGAAGAAACGCTAGCGATTCCAAATATTACATACGGAATAACATTCAATGGAAACACTGAATTTACAAGTAATAAAGCAGAAGCAGAAACTGCTTCTTCACAAGGTGGGGCAATTTATAATAGTGGTTACATGCTTCTTGCGGGGAAAAACACGTTTGGTGGGTATGCGGTTGATGAAAACGGGGAATATGTCCTTGATTCAGAAGGAAACAAAATCTCACTTGGCAACGAAGCCAAAAATGGCGGTGCGATTTTTAACACGGGTGGTAAAAAAGAAGGTGATGTTATCGCATACGGCATGATCCTTGGCAAATCCACCTTTATGGGAAATACAGCGCTTTCTCAAGGTGGTGCGATTGCTAGTATCGGTTATATGAATTTTACGGATGAGACAGTGTTTGAGGGGAATGAAGCCAGTAACCAAGGTGGTGCGATTTATAATAATGGTTATATGAATTTTACGGATAGTGTAACATTTGAAGGGAACGAAGCTACATTAGAAACGGGCTCTGCACAAGGAGGTGCAATTATCAACATTAATACTCTAGACTTTAAGGGAAATGTTACATTCCAAAACAATAAAACTCAAGGAAATACTTATTCAGAAGGAGGGGCAATTTATAACACTGGGTATATGAACTTTAAATCAGCGGATTTTATTTCAAATTCAGTGATTGCTAATGCAACATATGCTCGGGGTGGGGCGATTTATAATACTAAAGATATTACATTTTCTGAAAAGGTTTTATTTTCGCAAAATAGTCTAAAAGGGATAACTGAAGCACAAGGTGCTGCGATTAGAAATATAGGAACAATGAATTTTTCAGATGTTGTGTTTAAAGGAAATTCTTCTACTATAAATAGTTCTGTTTATGGGGGTATGGGCGGAGCAATTTTTAATAGTGGTAAAATAACAATACAGACTGCTGAATTTGAAAATAATAAAGCTTTAGGGGAAACTTCATTTGCAGAAGGTGGGGCTATTCACAATCTTCAAAATGGTAACATTTCTATTTTGGGATCCGCTATTTTTAAAGAAAATTTGGCTAAAGGATTAAATAATGCAATTGGAGGCGCAGTTGATAATCGTGGTCAGTTGATAGTTAATAATGCTGTTTTTACTCAGAATAAAACACAAACAGAAGCTGGAAACACTGCTGGAGGTGCGATTTATAACAGTGGAAGTTTAGAATTGGGAAATGTTGAATTTAGCGAGAATCAAAGTGTTGCATTAAATGCTGTTGCTGAAGGTGGAGCAATTAAGAATAGATTATCTATTACATTAAATGGATATACTAAATTCTTAAATAACTTAGCTAAAGGATTAACAGGAAGTAATGGTGGTGCAATTTATAATGAGGGGACAATTACTTTTAATAATGGCTTTGAGTTTAGTGGTAATAAAACCATTTACCAAAGAGGAGAGTCGTTTAATGATATAGCTAATATTAAATCAGGCACAATCAACTTCAACCATGGACTAGATGAGAATGGTGTTGCGCTTGTTGGGTCGTTAGATGGTGGTATTTCAAATTTTGGCATCATCAACAAAACGGGCGCTGGCACACTTATTTTAGGCAATAATATGGTTAATAGTGGAACGGGTACCTTTAATCAGTCAGCAGGTTTAACCATTGCGCATGCGGATTATTTTTTAACTGGAACAAACAACATCACGGGCGGTGAACTGCGCGTTCATGGGTCAAACATGGATAACTTAAAAGCAACCGTTGGCGAAGAAGCTTTACTCACTTTCTTGTTGAATGTGGATAATCGAACGGAGATGAAGTTGGGCGAAAATGTGAGCGTTGCTGGGGATGTGAAGTTTGGAGCAGATGAGAGCATTGGCACAGCAAAATATCATTTAAAAGATGATCTTGAAGCTAAAAAGATTATTATTGAAAACGCTGATGTAACCCAAGAAAACAAAACGTTTAAAGGCACTTATGAGATGGGTGAAAACGTTACCTTAAACATGCAAGACAGGGAGGCAACGGATAGAGTTGCATTTGAAAATATTGGTGGGGAATCTGCTAACTTATTGATTGATATGGAATTAAAAGCCAAAGATGGGGATGGATTAGAACTGTTGAGCGATAAACTTTCAGTTCAAACACCAACAGATGAAATATATACCGTTAAAGTTGATTTATCAAAAATCAATGTAATCGGAGAGTTGGGCGATAATGGTTTAAATGAAACATATTCAACCAAAGTGTTGGAAGGTGATGGCGTTTTAAGCGCAAGCAATAGCTTAAAAGTCTTTACAGATGTTTATCAATATGATGTGGCGGTTGATGAAGATAAACAAAGCATCAAGCTTTCAGGGATAGGCGCCTCAGGGGAAAATGCTTTAAAAGAAGCGATGGATTATGAGGGGGACAGTGCCTTTAAGTTCAGCGTTGTTGGTAAAGAATATGCCTTTAACTTGGATACGCCAATAACCCTTGGTAGTGGAGATAAAATCATTGTTGGACAAGGTGTTGAGAAATCAGAAATTGCAAGTGGCGATAAAAAGATGTTTGTGATTGATAATGAAAACACAAGCTTTAAAATCAGTGATGTGAAGATCACGGGCACAGGCGAAGTTATTGAAAATAAAGTTGGCAGTGTAACGCTTGAAAAAGTTGCCATTGAAGGTGGAAAAGTAATCAACAAAGATGAGTTGATGATTGAAGAATCAAGCGTTCATATTGTTGAAAATAGTGGCAAATTAACGGCCACAAGTTCAACGATAACAGAGTTAATTAACCAAAATGAAGCCGAAGTAACAGGCGGAAAAGTTGAAAAGCTTTCTAATAGTGGAGAATTAACACTTGAAACAGCAGAAGTAACAGAGTTGATTAACGAAGGAGAAGCAAAAGTTAGTCAAGGGAATCTTGGAACCGTTATTAACGCTAAGGGCGTGAAGTTAGAGTTAATGGCGGGGACAAGAGCGGAAAC
>JAZOOQ010000049.1:0-4631 GCA_045655105.1 Alphaproteobacteria bacterium
TTTATAACTAATCTTTTAAAAAGAGTTTTATGATGTTTTCAAGGAAGGTTTTTCCTGAAATGCTTTTAAGTATCAGAATAAAGCCAATAGCAAGAGGAATTAAATAAAAAGTTTTTGAAATAAACAAAGAAAGCAAAGTGCCAATAAAAATAAGAGCGCCAGCAGTAAATTCAAGTTTTCTTCGAAGGCTCCATGTGGGATGTTCAAGAATACTTAAACCTTGTTCCTTTGCTCGTAAAATTCCACCAGAGATTACTTTAATATTGTCAACACCTTCTTGTTTAAATTTTTCTGCAACTTTTTGAGCTCTATGACCACTTCTGCATAGTATATTTAAGCATTTTTTTTCCGTTATGTGATAATGCTTGATAAAGTTCTTGGTGTTGAGCTCATCCATTGGGATATGCCAATGTGGTCTATTTAAAGAAAGTTCATTGTGTTCTTGATTGGTGCGAACATCTAAAATTAAGGCGTCATCTTCTAATTTATTGGGTTCAATGGTTTGAATAATCTCTTCTTGCATATTAAAAAACCTCCTTTTTTTTATATAGGAAAGGAGGTTTTTAAAGTCAAGTTCTTTTATTTTTTAATCGTGTTGATCCAATATCGTTTTTCTACTTCACCATCAATTAAAGTATCTGTATCTGGATATCCGCCCATTTCATTCATTAACCATCTGATAACTTTATGAGAGGGAATATTCTCTTCACGACAAGTGATCAGGGCTTCTTTAATTTCAAAATGATTGTAAGCATATTGAAGAAGCATTTTTCCAATTATATTCATTAAGCCTTTACCGCGATGAGAGGGAACAACTTCATAAGCAATGTGGCCACCTTGCACATTTCTTAAGTAATCATTGAGATAATGGCGGATATCTGCAATTGCAATAATTTCTTCTTGATTCATAATCCAAAGAAGTGAGTTAGGAACATGTCCGGGGATGGTGATGCCATTTCGGCTGTCTTCAGATTGCTTGAAATATGTTGCAAAGTCATTTTGTTCAAGCGCTTGAACAATTTTATCACGATGATTGATGTCAAATCGATTGGGGTGTTCTTTAAATTCCTGCGCGATCTTTTTGAGTTTAGTTTCATATTTTATTGTTGGTAAAATTATTTCTAATTGATCCATTTATTCCTCCTTTTTGTATTGCAACTTTAAGAGTATAAAAAAAGAAATTGATATGCAATAAAAAAATAAAAATCATATAGATTTTATTGACAAAATCAAGGAATTGTGATAAATAAAAAGATTATTTTATGAAAGGTGAAACAAATGACTTTACAAAAAACAAGAGAACAAAATTACCCAGAATGGTATCAAAATGTAATTACAGTGGCTGATATGGCTGAAAATTCTTCTTCTCCTGGATGTATGGTCATTAAGCCGTGGGGCTATGGGATTTGGGAACGTATGCAACGTGTTCTTGATGATATGATCAAGGATACAGGGCATGAAAATTGCTATTTCCCAATGTTTATTCCTCTTTCATATTTTCAAAAAGAAGCAGAACATGTTGATGGTTTTGCAAAAGAGATGGCTGTTGTAACGCATTCGCGTCTTAAATCAGTTGATGGTAAATTAACGCCTGATTCTCCATTGGAAGAACCATTAATTATTCGTCCAACAAGTGAAACGATTATTGCAGATTCATTTTCAAAGTGGGTTAAGTCTTATCGTGATTTACCATTGATGATCAATCAATGGGCAAATGTTGTTCGTTGGGAAATGAGACCACGTCTTTTCTTAAGAACGCGCGAATTCTTGTGGCAAGAAGGCCATACAGCTCATTCAACATATGAAGAAGCGGAAAAAGAAGCACAAACAATGCTTGATGTTTATGCAACTTTTGCACGTGAGGCCTTGGCCATGCCTGTTTTAACGGGTAAAAAACCAGAATTTGATAAATTCCCAGGGGCAGTGGATACCTATTGTATTGAAGCGATGATGCAAGATGGTAAAGCTTTGCAAGCGGGAACAAGTCACTTCTTGGGTCAAAACTTTGCAAAATCAGCTAATATTAAATTCCAATCTTCACAAGGAACTCAAGAATATGCATACACAACATCTTGGGGTGTTTCAACCAGATTAATTGGTGGTTTGATTATGACTCATGGCGATGATGAAGGAATGATTGTTCCTCCAGTTGTTGCGCCATATCAAATTGTGATTGTTCCATTATTGAAAGATAAATCAAAAATTGATGAAGTAATGGACTATGCTAAAAAATTAAAACAAGCTTTATCTGATGCTTCATTTAAAGGTGAACGTGTTCGTGTTAAATTGGATGACAGACAAAAAGAATCTGTTGATAAAATGTGGGAATGGACAAGAAAAGGAACGCCACTTGTCATTGAAGTTGGCCCACGTGATATTCAAAATAATGCACTTATGGTGCGGGATAGAACAAAGATCAACCTTAAAGAATGGAAGGAAATTGTTTCCTTTGATGCATTTGTTGCTTCAGTAACTGAACGCTTAGCAAACATTCAAAATAATCTTTTAAAACAAGCCGAAGAACGCTTAAACAAAAACATTAAGAGTGACATTCAAACTCCTGAAGAATTTGAAAAATATTTCTCAAATCAAAATGTTTTTGTTGAAGGTGAAAAACAATCTGTTACATTTGTTCGTGGCAAATGGTCTGGGGATAATGATATTGAAGAAAAGCTTAAATCAATGAAAATCAATATTCGCTGTATTCCATTTGAACAGTCAGGAACAGAAGGTGTTTGTTTAATCACAGGTAAACCTGCAACAATAGATGTTATTTATGCAAGATCTTATTAAAAGCATAAGGATCATAAAAAATGCCGGCTTTAAAGCCGGTATTTTTTTTATGGTTAGTTTAAAAGAATTATTTTTGAGTAGGGATTTGAAATGTTAAGTTCTTTTTCCAGGTTTGGTTGCGCCCTAAAAAGGCAATTTTTCCTCGAACAATAAGGCTGCCATTTTCTTCCCAAATTTCGCATCCATAAGTTTTGCCAGATTGTGGATCCAAAATTTTTCCTCCAACGTATTTATTTTCTTTTTTTTCTAAATCCCATATGATTTGAAGGCCCATAATTTTTGGAGAGCCTTCAATTTTTGCAGTTGCGTCTTTATTTCCAAAAATATCAACAACTTTTCCAAATATTTTTCCTTGTTCTTCATAAATTTGAACAACGCTTTTTTCTTTGCCTGTTTTATCATCAATTGTTGTCCAAAAACCAAGAACATCTGCTTTTAATTCAGTGCAAATAAAGAAAGATAATAATAATGTAAATATGTATTTCATAGTTGCCTCCAATCAAGTATATCATAATATGTTTTTCTTTTTTTAGGTGTGACAGTTTTTTGAAATTTAAACAAAAGAATGTATTCCTAATTTAAATTCAAGATCTTATTTATATTTTGAAAAATTAAAGGAGTTTGTTATGAAATATATTTTTTCTTTCTTTATGGGATTGTTTTTGATTTCTTGCTCTGCGGTCAGACAACAATTTGATCAGCAAGATTTATATCGTTTAAAGGGAAAGCCAGTTGAAGAAGTGTTTTCATTGTTAGGGAAGCCAAATATCACTGTTGGTGAAAATCAGATAACGAAGTTGATTTATCAAACAAATTATAAAACATATACGCCACCTAAAAGCGAAATTTATTTAAGCGGGAACACTTATCAACAAGGGCAATATTTAAAAAGCAGTTGTATCACAACTTTTATTGTTGAAGAAAAAATGGTAAGAGATGTATTTTCAGTTGGCAATTGTTTGTGATATGTTTTTATTAATAATAAAAACAGATTGACAAAATATCTTTCTTTTGATAGAACCCTTATACACAAAAAGTGGATATCAATCAAAAGGAATGAAAATGGTTAAAAATTTAAATAAACGTGAAAAAATGCCGGTTGTTCTTGAACCTGAAATGAAAGAGCCAATTAATTTATCTGAAATTTATGTGCTTGTTCAAAAAATGATGACATTAGATCAACTTCTTTATCATGAAAAACAACGCAAACAACCAAAAATTATTGTTAAATATGAAGAAATTGAACCATTAGACCAATCAGGCATTCAATGGGAAGAAGATACTTTATTTCATTATGCAAAAACAAAAGATAAAGAAATTAAAGCAGATTATAAATCATTACATCAGTTTGCTGAAGAAGTTTTGCCGTTGCCATTGCCAATGGAATGCGATCCTAAATATGGGGTTGCCAAAGTTATTGTTAAAACAACGGATAGTGTTTTAAGGTTAAAAGCAGTTTCTCAAGAACAAGTTCGTTCTTAAAAAAAAGAGGAGTTCAACTCCTCTTTTTTTAAAATGTTTTTAAATTCTCTGCTATTTTGAAATCAGCTTCAGTATTGGCTTTGATATCTTCTAAAGAGGATAGTTGACTGATTTCTGTAAGCCATAGCCCATCTTTTCGAACTTCCATAACGCATTTTTCAGTTATAATCATATCAACTTCATTTTTTGCGGTGAGGGGAAGGGTGCATTTTTTAAGGATTTTTGGAGCTCCCTTTGCCGTATGTTCCATCATAACGATTACTTTTTGAGATCCAACAACTAAATCCATAGCGCCCCCCATACCGGGAACAATTTTTCCAGGAACCAGCCAGTTTGCAAGGTTTCCTTCTTCATCA
>JAZOOQ010000050.1:0-13155 GCA_045655105.1 Alphaproteobacteria bacterium
GTAATCAAAGAATTTTTATTGATAATATTTTTTTCTTAATTTAATTCTCTCATTGATTTGGGTGAATAAAGGATTCAGTTTTGGATATTTGATTTTAGAAATAAAAGAATTAAGCATTCTGATTGGGATTTGTTCTTTATGGGAATAGTTCTTTGTTCCAGCATTGCCCCCAGTGCCTTCCCATCCACACAAAGCATCAATATATTCTTGGGATAAACGACATTCATCCCTTAGTTTTGGTCTAACTGTATGCCTGAAAGAGTGGAATACTTTTGATTTTTCTGTAATGCCCAGTCGTTCTAAGTATCTAGCAAAAGACCTACCTACATTTTTACCAAACTTATGTTTCTTTGGATCATATTGTTTAAGAAGTGTAGGAAATAACCATTCTTCATTGTTTCTTTTTTGTTGATGAATGTATTTGAACAATCCCATTTTCTTTAAAACAGGATGAAAGGGGATTCTTCTTTTTGATTGGTCATTCTTTAAAGATTGCAGTGGATGCTTATCACTGGTATGGAAATAAACAATATCATCATCTTCAATGATATCTTCCATTCTAATTTGGCAGATTTCATTTAATCTTGCTCCACTAAACAAACTGATGAGTGGCACAAAGAACTTTGGTGCTTCTTGTCCATCCTTGGTGTATTTACAATAATTAACAGGGTCAAATATCTTACAAAGTTCTTCATCTGTGAAAGGTGAGTATGGATTCTTTCCTTTAATCCTTTTAGGTGAATCAATTAAATCTGCAAGGTCTTCACTTAATAATCTTTGCTTTCTGCAATATTTTAAAAACTCTTTAAAAATGGCAAGATACTTATAAATGCTTGTCATAGACAAACCTTCTTCTCTGTCATCTTCATCTTCCATCAATACTTCAATCAGTTTCTTATCTGGATATTTCTTGCTGGCATTTTTAGGCACTCTATAAATCAATCTATTTAATTTCTTGCAATCATCATAGTTAATGTCTTCAACATATTCTTTATCCAACAATTCCATAATGAATGAAAGGCATTGTTTCTTTTCATTTAAGGTGGTTGTGCTAACATTCCCTGCATTTTTGGCAGGTCTTATCATATCAGCAAAAGCATCCAACCAAGTTGTTCTTGTTTTAAAGACTCCACTGAGTTCTTGTGATTTTTGATATTCAACAGCACTTTCCAGTGTTCTAATCATGGATGATTTAGGAATACTAGTTGTCTTACCTTGCAGTTTAGCAAACTTTTCTTCTGTGTATTGGTCTATGTCAAGCAAATGTCTAAAAATGCTTAGCATCTGATTGGGGAGTTCAGAATCTTTATCCTGTTCTTTTAATTGAAACAGTTGGTATCCACCTTCTTTAATTTTTGTTATCAATTCTTTGGTAGATACTTTTGTTTCAGGTCTTTTGTTCAACCATTCCATATAGTCATAGACAAGTTTATTGAATTGATGCTTGATAAACTGAATGTCATTAGGACTATCTGCTTGTTCATCAGGGGCATTTTCATCAAAGGTTTCTTTGTTATAATCTGCTAACTGTTTATTTCCAAATGTTTTGATGTTATCAGCAGGGTAGGTTCCATTCTTAATTTGGTAGTAGTGGTTATCACAAGTATCATCTATCATTCTCATCTTATATGTGAGTAATTGCTGTAATTCTATATCAGTGAAAATGATTTTTTTATCCTTTAATTCCATTAGAAATCCTTTTAACCACTCAAAATAGAGATTAATCTTATAGTTTTCTCTTCTTAACCTTTCAATTGCTGTAAAGTAATCTTTGGTTCCTAAACTATACCTGATTTCATTCCTTTTTTCAAGTGCTTTTAATGCTTTGGGGACTGCAACTCTTATGTAGTATGTGTGATCTCTAAGGTGCAATCTTGTTTGATATTGTTTGGGGGTATTTCGTCTCACCATTATGAATTTTTGCCTCTTTTTTCATTTTTACCTAGAAAAAGGCAAAAAAATAACCCATATATTACAATGGGTTATCGTTTTTAAATGGTCGGAGTAGCGGGATTTGAACCCACGACCACTCGCCCCCCAGACGAGTGCGCTACCAGGCTGCGCTATACTCCGGCATTTTTATTTTTGCTTTTTTAACCCAGTGAACTTATTTTTACTTCAAGTTTTGCTCTTTTTCAAGTATTTTTTTCTTCTTTTTTAAAAAAAAGTTGATTTTTTTGATACTCTTGATTAAACTTACCAAGAGTTTATTTAACAAAAAAGGATGAAAAATGACTGATAATTTTTTTGAATACTTAAAAGAACGTGGTTATGTCTATCAATCAACGCATGAAGATGAAATCAAAGCCATCTTAAATTCTGATAAAAAGATCACTTTTTATTTAGGTATTGACCCAACGGCAGATAGCTTGCATATCGGTCATTTCTTTGCATTGATGATGTTCCGTCACTTGCAACGCAAAGGGCATAGGGGTATTCTTGTTGTTGGTGGGGCAACGGCTTTGGTTGGCGACCCAACGGGCAAATCTGATATGCGTAAAATGCTCACAAAAGAAGATGTTGCCCATAACGTGGCAGAGGTAAAGCGTTTAGCTGCTCGTTTCATTAACACTGAAGGGGAAAATGCCGCGTTGATTTTGGATAACTCTGAATGGATTAACAGCTTTAACTATGTTGATTTTATGCGCATTGTGGGAACGCACTTTAATGTGAATAAAATGCTTGCCTCAGATGCTTATTCCAAGCGTCTTGAAAATGGTGGGCTCACATTCCTTGAAATGGGATATATGTTGATGCAAGCTTATGACTTTGTTCATTTAAACCGCAAATATGATTGCGTGCTTGAAATTGGTGGTTCCGATCAATGGGGTAACATTGTGGCGGGAACGGAATTAAGCCGCAAAATGAATTTCCATGATGAAGGGAATGCCACAAGCGATAAACCAGATACATTTGGTTTAACTTGCCCACTTTTGATGACGAAAGAAGGCAAAAAAATGGGGAAAACAGAATCTGGCACACTTTGGGTGGCCCGTGATAAAACAACGTCTTATGCCTTCTATCAATATTTTTATAACACAGCTGATGCCGATACAGAAATGCTTTTAAAACTCTTCACGGATATTCCAACGGCTGAAATCGTTGAACTTTGCAAAACGGATATCATTGCCGCTAAAAAACGCATGGCTTATGAAGTGACAAAGCTTGTTCATGGCGAAGAAGAAGCCAATAAAGCTGTTGAAGCAGCTAAGTCTTTGTTTGGTGGTGGCGTGAATATGGATAATGTGCCAACGGTGGAATTTGATAAGGCAAAATTTGAGGCTGGTATCAATGCAGTTGATTTATCTGTTGAAGTTGGCTTGTTCCCATCTAAAGGGGAAGCTCGCCGCATGATTCAACAAGGTGGGTTAACGGTTGATGATGAAAAAATCACTTCTCCAACAGATGCGTTAACGGTGAAAGAAGAAAACAAAGATTTCTTGCTTTTGCGTAAAGGGAAGAAAAACTTCCTTCGCGTTGTTTTAAAATAAGAAGAGGGGGCTTTAAAGCCCCTTTTTTTATAGAGACTATTAAAAAAACGGCCCTGTTTTTGAGCCGTTTTTTTTAAGGTTTAAAATTATCTTTCCAATTTGCGATCTAAATTAATGCGCATACAAGCGAGCAACAAATTTTTGTTTTTGCTTGGTGTGATATTTGCTGTGTTTCCTCCAAAAGAAGCAACCTTTTTATATTGAACTGCTTGATTTTGGCCAACTGTTTCTTCAACTAAATCAGCACTGAAAGAGGCTGTTTTTGTTAGATTATCATTTTTAAAGCAAATCCAAGAAGTTGGTGTTTTTGATTTTTCAATACGATCAAATCCATCTGGTGTTAAATGAATTTCATTGCCGTTTAAAGCCAAAATATCATTTGCTTTAACAATTTGGGCGCATTTTGTTGTTTGTTTTAATTGGGCCGGGTCGCCATGAACGGGAATAACGGTTAAATTATCTTCCATGTTTTCTCGGTTATTTTTAATAAGCCTTAAAATATTAACCATTTCTTTAAAAGTGGCGTGCCCTGTGCGTTGCAATTCAGCCATTTTGTAATCACCAAGTGAAGAGCTTTCACCAGATTTATTTTGAATAATTTGCCCATTGTTTTGCTCAGCCAATAGCTCAGCCATTTCTTTCATGTTTTGATAAATATCATCAACAGGAATGGCTCTTTGCGAAAGGGCAACCAATGAAACGCCATCTAACAAAAAGGATTTATGACATTTCTTTGCCACGCGCACCAGACCAGACATCATATCATTTTGATTATTTAACCCTTCGGCAAAAGCACCTGAAAAAATAATCACCTGTTTTTGCGGGCTGAATGCTTTGATAAAATCGCTTAAATTGGCTTCTTGAATGTTTTTATGATTATAAACCGTTCCTTCAAAGTGATCTAAAACGCCGGCTTTTTGCAATTCATCATAAACAAGGCGTTGCATATATCCATCAATAAAAACTTTGCGCCCCGTTTGCTCGGCTGCATATAAAATTGGAGCCATATTTTGCGTGCTTCTTGAAATAACGGCACTGATAAGGCGTTTTTTATTTTCTTGCATGATTTGAGCCCAGTTACTGGTGGCTTGTTTAAAAGAAAGTTCTTGATTTGCTTTGTTTGAAACGGAAGTTGAATCGGTTAACACATGCGTGATATATAATCTGTTTAACAACCCGCAAAATGACTCTTTATCAAATCCTGGTTCAATCAAAACATCAGATAAGTTAAAATCGCCCAAATGCATGATGCCATTATGATTTTGGCCGTTTACTTTTGTTAAAATATGATAGCCAAGCGATCCAACAGTTGTGTGCGAAACGGGAAATGATGTGATGCAAACATCTTTTGAAAGTTGAAATTCCTTTGAAACAGGCTTCATTTCTGGTAACTCTGAAACGCCTTCTTCAATTAAAATGCGCCCTAAAACGGCCAAAGTTTCCCTTGAAGCATAAATGGTGGGGAAGGTGAATCCGAGTTTCAGCAAGTTCACAACGCCACCAATGTGATCTTCATGCATATGCGTGAGTAAAAGCGCATCTAGTTGGGGCACTTTTTTGCCACCTTTTGAAGAATGATAAGCTTTTATTTGTTGATTAAGTTGACTTTTTGTTGGATTATATCCCAAATATTTAACCACATCTGGAATTAAAACAGCATTTTGCAAATCATTTCCTGGAAACAAAGCGCCTAAATCAATTAAAATGCTTGTTTTTTCTTTTTTTTCATTAAAGTGTTCAATAAGATGAGCATTTGCTCCAATACGAGAAGCATTATTGCCACCAACTAACGTTAATTTTGTGTGACTTTGTTGCATTAAGATCTCCGTTTTTCAAAGCCTGTTAATAGGTGGAGGGCATTATATCATATTTGGGCAACTTTTTCAAATAAAATATCAATTTTTTAAAATAAGATAAAATATGAAAAAAGAAGTTAAAAAAAGGTTGCTTTTTTTTAAAAAAAAGAGTATAAAAGAACGGCTTATAAAAATTTTATAAGTAAAAAGCAAATTCACCCCTGGAGGATTGCTTTTTTTTAATTAATTTTAATAAAAGGAAATTTATTATGAAAACAACACAATTAAGTGCTATTAAACGTGAAAAAGCTGGTAAGGGGGCCTCTCGCGCAAAACGTCGTGAAGGGTTCGTTCCTGCCGTTATTTATGGAGATAAAAAAGAACCTTTGATGATCGCTTTGGAAGAAAAAGTGTTGGTTGCTGAAATGGGCAAAAAAGGTCTTTGGACTCGTCAATATGAAATCATGGTTGATGGTCAAAGCCATCTCGCATTATGCCAAGATATTCAAAAACATCCAGTTTCATTGCGCCCAATCCATGCTGATTTCTTGCGCATTTCAAAAGATTCTGAATTAACAATTGATGTTCCTGTTCGTTTTGAAAATGAATCAACATGCCCAGGCATCAAATTGGGTGGTGTTTTAAACATTGTTCACAGAACGGTTACAGTTAAATGTAAAGCTGATTCAATCCCAGATGCTTTTGTTATCGATTTGGCAAAAGCTCAAATGGGTCAATCAATCACAGCTTTCTCAATTGAAATGCCAGCTGGTGTTAAATTAACTGCTACTGAAGATTTCACTGTTGCAACAATCGTTGGCAAACAATCTTCAGATGATGCTCAAGGCTAATAAATGATTTTGTTGGTTGGGTTGGGAAATCCTGGTAAAGAATATGAACAAACCCGCCACAATGTTGGGTTTATGGCGGTGGATGAAATTATCCACCGCTATAACTTTTCTGGATTTAAGTCAAAGTTCAAAGGCGAAATTTCAGAAGGCGAGATTATGGGCGAAAAGGTGATGGTCTTAAAACCTCAAACCTATATGAATTTATCGGGGGAATCTGTTTTAGCTGTTTGTTCTTTTTATAAAATCAAGCCACAAGATGTATATGTTTTTCATGATGACATGGATTTATCTGTTGGCAGGATTAAGGTCAAGCAAGGCGGGGGCAGTGGTGGCCATAATGGGATAAAAAGCATTGATGCGAATTTGGGTGCGAATTATCATAGAATTCGAATTGGCGTTGGTAAACCTCAAATGAAAGAGCAAGTTGTTTCTTGGGTTTTATCAAAATTTGGCGCTGAAGATAAAAAGATTTTGGATGATTTGCTTTATAAAATTGCCGAAAATATTCCTGTTTTGATTGAAAAAGATGGCAGTTATTTTTTAAATAAAATGCAATAACTTTTTTTCGCTTGTTCATTTTTGAGCAAGTTTTTTTATGTATACAGACTGCTTTTCGATAATCGGGCTTTAAATACGGGCGAAATTGAAAGAAGATAATAAATTAAAAAACGGCGTATTTTTGATTGATTTTTTTGGGAAGCTAGGCTAAACTTACCCCAAAAGAAAAGAAAGGATTTTTTATGGGTTTTAATTGTGGTATTGTCGGCTTGCCGAATGTTGGCAAATCAACTTTGTTTAATGCATTAACTTCAACCGTTCAAGCGCAAGCGGCGAACTATCCGTTTTGCACGATTGAACCAAATGTGGGGCGTGTGGCTGTGCCAGATGCCAGAATGGAAGTTTTAAGAAAAATTGATAACTCTCAAAAATTAGTTCCAACGCAATTGGAATTCGTTGATATTGCAGGGCTTGTTCGTGGTGCGTCCAGAGGCGAAGGCTTGGGCAACCAATTTTTGGCGAATATCAGGGAAGTGGATGCGATTATTCATGTGCTTCGTTGTTTTGATGATGGCAATATTGTTCACGTGGAAGGGTCTGTTGATCCGATCAGGGATGCTGAAACGGTTGAAACCGAATTAATGCTTGCAGATTTAGAAAGCCTTGAAAAACGCATTGTGCCATTGCAAAAAAAAGCACAAACAGGGGATAAAGAATCAAAAGCTCTTGTGGCCGTGATGGCGCCTGTTCTTGATATGCTTCGCGATGGAAAGCCTGCTCGTTTGGCGCGTCCAGAGGATATGGAAGGGCAAAAAATCTTTAACCAACTGTGTTTATTAACGGGTAAACCTGTTTTATATGTTTGCAATGTGGATGAAGAAAGCGCTGCTACGGGGAACGATTATTCTAAAAAAGTTGAAGAGATGGCTTTAAAACAAGGCAATTCCAGCGTGATTATTTCAGCGGCCATTGAAGCCGAAGTGGCAAGTTTATCAGATGAAGCTGAACAAAAAGAATTCCTTGAAACCTTGGGTTTGGAAGAAACGGGGTTAAACCGCATTATTAAAGCTGGTTATAAATTATTGGATCTTGAAACATTTTTTACTTGTGGGCCAAAAGAAGTTCATGCGTGGACGATGAAAAAAGGCACTATGGCGCCACAAGCAGCTGGCATCATTCACTCTGATTTTGAACGTGGTTTCATCAGAGCAGAAGTTGTTGCCTATAATGATTATGTTGCGTATAATGGCGAAAGTGGGGCCAGAGAAAATGGCAAACTGCGTCAAGAAGGCAAAACATATCAAATGATGGATGGAGATGTTGTTCATTTCTTGTTTAACGTATAGATAAAAAAAGGAGTTCAAAGGGGGATGGATCGAAAAGTTTCATGGTTATCAAATATGCAAGTGGGTTATGAACCGCTTGATAAAGAGCATAAATCCTTTATTGATATCATCAATGAGTCTTATGACTTATTATCTCAAAAAAAGTCAGAATTATTTGAAGATGTTTTTTTTCAAATTGATGCTTATATGACGCGTCATTTCCCGCATGAAGAAATGATTATGCGTCAAATCGTTTTTCCAGATGTGGTCAGCCATATGGAAAGTCATCGCCGGTTTGTGATCCATATGAATGAGCTTAAAAAAGAATATGGCTTGGCCAAAGGGGCATCTGAAAAAGAGCAAGTGGCTGCTCAAACCGCTGATTTTATTAAAGCTTGGTTTTTGGGGCATACATTGAGCCGCGATAAGGTTTATAAACCTTATTTGGTTCGTTTAGATTATAAATAAAATAGGAGAGATTATGTCTGAAATTATTTTTACATTTGCCATTTTAATTGTTGTTTACTTAATTAAAGGGATTGTGATTGTTCGCCAAGGATATGAATATACGGTTGAACAATTAGGCCGTTATGTCAGAACGCTTCGCCCTGGTTTTAACTGGATTTGGCCAATTTATCAAAAAGTTGGAACAAAAGTTAATAAGATGGAACAAGTTTTAGACGTGCCAACTCAAGAAGCGATCACAAAAGATAACGCAATGGTTCGTGTGGATGGCGTTTTGTTCTATCAAATTCAAGATACGGTTGCAGCTGCTTATCAAGTGGCTGATTTGCAATTAGCCATTTCCAATTTGGTGATGACGAATATCAGAACGGTGATCGGTGGTATGGATATTGATGAATTGCTTTCTCAACGTGATGTCATTAACCATAAATTGCTTTCCGTTGTTGATGATGCCACTGTTCCATGGGGAGTAAAAGTAACGCGTGTTGAAATTAAAGACATTAATCCACCACATGACTTAATTGATGCAATGGCTCGTCAAATGAAAGCTGAACGTGAAAAGCGCGCCAATATTTTGGATGCCGAAGGGTTGCGTCAAGCTGAAATTTTGCGTGCTGAAGGGGAAAAACAAGCTCTTATTTTGGAAGCAGAAGGTAAAAAAGAAGCCGCTTTCAGAGAAGCCGAAGCCAGAGAACGTATCGCCCAAGCTGAAGCAACAGCAACGGAAACATTATCTCAAGCCATTAATCATGGTAACTTAAATGCCGTTAATTACTTCTTGGGTCAAAAATATATTGAAGCCTTAAAAGGCATTGCCGTTTCTCCAAACCAAAAACTCATTATGCTTCCACTTGAAACGCAAAATGTGATGGGTTCTATTGCGGGGATTGCTGAAATTGCAAAAGATGTTTTGGGTTCTTCAAAATCAACCACATCAAAGAAAGGATAAGAAATGACGTATATCGAATGGGGCATTTTGGGCTTACTTTTGGTATTGCTTGAATTATTTGTGCCAGGTATCTATCTTTTTTGGTTTGGTTTAGCAGGGATAACTGTTTCAACAAGCCTTTATTTTGAATTAATTCCAGATACAGTAACCGCACAGTTGATTTTGTTTTCAATTTCCTCTTGCGTATTCACCTTGATTGGATTGAAAGTTTATAAACAACTTGAAAAAAGATTTGAAAAAACAACGGATCATAAGAATTTGAATGATTTGGCTGGATCATATGTTGGTCAAGTGGTTTCATTAACGCAAGATGTTGTTGATGGCAAATCAAAAGTTAAAGTTGGGGATAGCGTATGGCTGGCAACATGTGATGAAGACTTAAAAGCTGGCGATAAAGTAAGGATTACAGGCGTTATTAAAGGCTTAATCTTCGTGGTTGAAAAAGCTTAAAAAACCTTTAATATCAGTCACAAAACAAAAAAAACAGCTCTTATTTTTACGAGCTGTTTTTTTTGATACCATAAACACCTTAAAAAATTTTCTTGAATTTGATTATTTATTATGATAAGTTCAAAATGAATCCGGTCCTTTTAGAAAGGGGATTGGATTTAGGGCGTAGAAACCCTTTGACAATAAACAGTCGCCTCGCATAGCGACTAAAATAAGTATGCCGACACTCTGTCTGATGGACGGATGTCGGTGAATAAGGTTCTGCCAAATAAGCCGAGCCGTCTTTGTTTATTGTCACGGTTTTCTAACATCCGCCCGCCTTTTTCAGGTGGGTTTTCTTTTTTTTGTGTTTTAATGAGAAAAGCGGGGAACTGATGATAAATATAAGAGAGGATTATCTTTTAAAGATTAAAAATATTCCGGACGTTTCATTTAATAAAGAGCAAAAAGAAATAGCTAAAAAAATTATTAGTTCTGCCGATGAAAAAGATTTAGATGCTATATATAATTTAATAACACAACGAGTTAAAACAGGTTTTGTATTTGACGAAGCTCCAGAAATTAATCATAATTGTGTCGCTCTTGTTAAAGAAAATAAGAAATTAAATATTGTCGGTGATGGATTTGAGCCTGTTGAGCATAAATTAATTATCGGTGAAAATTATGATGCGCTTAAAAACCTATGTGCTACATATATTGATAAAAATGGTAAGGGTTTAATTGATGTTATTTACATTGACCCACCTTATAACACAGAGGCTTCTAAAAAAGAGGGGAATGATTACAAAGAAGAAATTGAAGCATCAAAATTCATTTATCTGGATAAGTTTACGCGTGACGGCTGGCTTAACATGATGAATGAACGCCTTAAATTGGCGAAGCGCTTATTAAGTGATAAAGGCGTTATTTTTATTTCAATTGATGATTCTGAACAAGCTTATTTAAAAGTACTGTGTGATGAAATTTTTGGCGAAAATAATTTTATTGGTTCTATGCCTACGGTAATGAATTTAAAAGGTAATCAAGATGAATTTGGATTTGCGGGAACACACGAATATACACTTGTATATGTAAAAAATAAATCATCTGCAAGTTTTGGTCAATTTAGTATAGACGATGAAGAATTTATTGAATGGGAAGAAGATGAAATTGGATATTATAAACAAGGAGCGGGACTGAAAGCCACAGGCGTTAATGCTCCGAGAAACAAAAGACCTAATTTATATTACCCTGTATATATCAATAATGGCGAAATTAGCCTTATAGAAAGAGTAGGTTTTACTCCAATTTATCCGATTACAAAAGGGAAAGAAATGTCTTGGCGTTGGAGTAAAGAAAAAATGCAACGACAAATTAATGATGTTATTATTAATGGCGAAGATGAAAACACTATCACTCTATATAAAAAACAAAGACCTGAACTTGGAGATTTGCCCTCCAAAAAACCAAAGACACTGTTATATAAACCAGAATATAGCACAACCACAGGTACAAATACGCTTAAAAACATTCTAGGAGATAAAAAATTTGACAATCCTAAACCAGTTCAATTGTTAAAAGATTTACTATTCATATCATCCAACAAAGATTCCATAATTCTAGATTTCTATGCTGGTTCAGGCACAACAGGGCAAGCCGTTATGGAATTGAATGAGGATGATGGAGGTAAGCGCCAATTTATTTTAGTGACAAATAATGAAAATAATATTGGAACAGAAATTACAAGAGAGCGTTTATACCGTGTGATTAAAGGAAAAGGCAGTAATGGGGAAAGTATTAAATGGCAATTTTCCAAAGAAAAGCCATGTTTATCCTCAAATTGTGTTTCTGTGTTTGATATAACGCATACTGAATTAACTTTAAATGATTTGGAAAAAGCCGAAAAA
Source organism: Alphaproteobacteria bacterium (assembly GCA_045655105.1). Classification (GTDB taxonomy): domain Bacteria; phylum Pseudomonadota; class Alphaproteobacteria; order CAAHEQ01; family UBA3637; genus RGIG4140. The sequence continues at coordinate 11,712 of JAZOOQ010000050.1, forward strand.
ATTCGTGATATTGCAAAAGTTGAATTTAAGAAATTGAATCCAAATTGTTCGTTTATTAATGATTTTGATATTTATAATGAGCTTTCTGCATTAAATCCATATAAGAAGACGGAGGAATAATGCAACCGATATCCCTTCAAATAAATGCAGTTAATGATATTTTGAATTTTTATAATCCAAACGAAAAAGTTATCTGCGAATTTAAAGCACCAACAGGTTCTGGCAAAACTTTAATGGCATCCTATTTCATTTCTTCAATGATAAATAATCATTTTGCAGAAGATTTTATATTTGTTATTGCAACGCCATCTTCTTCTTCACTTCCAGCCTTTTTTGAGCAAAAACTTAATAAATATAAAGTTGATTTGCCTTTTTCAAAATTTGATGTTGAATATATACAATCGCCATCATCTGCTAAATCGGATAAAACAGAAGCAATTCAAAAGATCTTACCACAAAAAAACAAAGTTTATATTTTTGGTAAATCTTCTTTTGGTAAAGGGCGTATTTTTTCTGAGTATAAAATTATTGATGATTTTGTTTTAGCTGCAATAGATAAGGGGTATAAATTAATATACATCAGAGATGAAGCTCATATTGGCGGTGAACGACAAGAAAATAGTGAATATGCTCAAAATTTTGAAAATTTAATGAATTCGAATGCTTCATTTGTTTTAAAAATGACGGCAACTCCAGATTTTAATAATCAAAGAACAAAAAAAGTTGTTCTTAAAGAAAGTTGGTTAAATAATCCTATCTATAATGAGGGGAAGTTTTTGTTGAAAACGCATCCGGTTTCTCTTTTAAAACGAGATACAAAAGATGAAGATTTATTAGCCGATGCTATTGAAAATTTTAAAGAAATCAAAAAAAGGTATGCCTCTCTTAATATCGGTATTCGTCCGGCAATGTTGATACAGGTTGATAACGATTCTTCAACAGATAAAATAATTGCTCAAAAATTTAAAGAGGGACTTATAAATATTAAAAAAGAATTGAGAGCAGCAAATTTATCTTGGGTTCAATATTTTGGTAATAATGATAAAGAATCAAGTCAGGTAGATAAAGATTTTTCTTTAGATGACATAACAAATAATAATAATGAAATAGATGTTATTATTTTTAAAATTGGTCCTGCAACAGGGTGGGACATTCCAAGGGCTTGTATGTTGTTGCAATTAAGAAATGTATCATCAAAAACATTAAATATTCAAACAATTGGAAGAATTAAACGAAATCCGTATCCAAATTTAGAAAGACATCCAATAACAGATGATTACTATGTTTATTCTAATGCAGAAGAACAAAATTGTGATGTAAAACTATATACTTATAATGTAAAACAAAAGTTTGAAAATGAAACATTCTTATCAATTGATATTGCAAATCAAAAGGAATTAAAAAAGATAGCTCCAACAAAACTTCTTTCTAAAAAGATTGAAGA
>JAZOOQ010000051.1:0-11327 GCA_045655105.1 Alphaproteobacteria bacterium
AATAAAATATAATATATAAATGGATGATAAGAATAGATATCTCAATCGAAAATATAACTAAAAATAAGTTATAGCTTAGCAAGTTTATTGAGCCGTATTTCAAAAAAACTATGATTTTTAGGCTACAACTGTCAGTCAAAAATATCTACACTAAAAAAGGGCACCTTTAAGTGCCCTTCTCTTAATTATTGATACTTAAATCAATCTTTCCACAGTTTCTCTTGAAACACTTGAAAGAGATGTTTCTTTTGCAACCGTTGATAAAACTGTTTTTGCTGTTTCTTTTGTTTGTTCATCAAACTTCAAATATTTTGAAAATGAAGTAAACAATCTTGCTGCCAAATGTGGATTAATTGTATCAATTTTCAAGCATTCAGTCGCAAAAAATTCATATCCTTCTTTTGTATGGAAAGATCCTAAATTACCAGAAAATGCCCCTAAAACACCCCTTACCTTATTTGGATTTTTATAATCAAATTTTGGGTGGTTTAAAAGCTTTTTTGTTATTTCCAATGTATTTTGAGATGGATTTCTTGTTTGAACAGCAAACCACTTGTTCAACACAAGGTCATCATTTTCATACATAGCATAAAATTCTGCTAACGCTTTTTCTGCCTCTGGCAAATTGTTGCAAACAAGAATATTTAATGCCCCTAACCTATCTGTTAAATTATTAGCTGTTTGGAATTGCTTATAAACCAAATCTTTATGATCAGTTAAAGCTAAATAACCAAGAGCAACATTTTTAATAGATCTGGCTGCAAATGAAGCATTATCAGGCGTATAAGGACCTTTTAATACATTATCTTTATAAACTTTTAAAAGTTCTTTTTCATATAAATGAGCAAAGGCTTGACGCATTAAATTACGAACCGATTTGATTTTTTCAATATCAACAACATCTAATTTATCATACAAATCTTCTTCCGTTGGCAAAACAAGTGCTCTTGCAACAAAAGCCTTATCCAAATCTTTTTGAGTTAAATATGATCCCAAGGCTTTTAACACATTTAAGTTTGGCTTTTTAGCGTCTTTTTTAACCATATCAGCCATTACATCTAAAGCATATTGATGTCCTGTTTCATATCTGTTAAACAAATCTGAATCATATTTCATTAAATGAAGCCGTTCATCTTTTGAATATTTGATATCCAATGTGATCGGTGAAGTGAAAAATCTGTTAATTGATAAAACAGGTTTTTCTTTCAAGTCTTTAAATGTGAAAGATTGCTCTTTCTTGCTTAAAATAAATGTGCCTGTTTTAATATCTTTTCCATTTTTACCAACCAACCCATATTGAAGAGGAATAACAAATGGTTTTTTCGATGTTTTATGAGATTGCTTAAGTGTAACCGTATAAATGCCATTTTCAAATGAAGTTTTCACTTTAACTGTTGGACGACCTGGCGTTGAATACCAACGTTTAAAATCCGTTAAATCTTGACCAGAGGCCTCTTCAATACATTTCACAAAATCATCAATTGTGACTGCTTGCCCATCATGACGTTTAAAATATAAATTACAACCTTCCATAAATGCAGAAGATCCAACAATTGAACGTTGCATTCTGATTACTTCTGCGCCTTTTTCATAAATTGTGCTCGTGTAAAAATTATCAATTTCATGATAAGAATCTGGACGAACAGCATGAGCTAATGGCCCATCATCTTCTGGGAATTGAACAGCTCTTAATGCGGTTACATCATCAATTCTGGCCACTGATCTTGAAAAAGTATCATATCCATATTCAGAATCTCTAAACACTGTGAATCCTTCTTTTAATGAAAGTTCAAACCAGCTACGCAATGTAACTCTATCCCCTGAATAATTATGAAAATATTCATGCGCAATTACATGGTCAATATATTCATAAGAAGCATCTGTTGCTGTATCAGGAGAAGCTAAAAGAGCAGCGTCATTAAAAATATTCAATGATTTATTTTCCATCGCTCCCGCATTAAAATGAGGAACAGCCACAATACTAAAACGATTTAAATCATATTCCAATCCAAACACTTTTTCATCCCATGCCATCGCGCGTTTTAAAGCATCAAGAGCAAAAACCAAACGATCTTGTTTGCCTTTTTCGGAATATAAATTTAAAGAAACTTCTTTTCCAGAACCTGTTGTATATGTATCAGACAAAGAATCTAAATCACCAGCAACAAGTGCAAATAAATAACAAGGCTTATTAAATGGATCTTCAAAAACAACCGTATCCCCCTCATCCTTAATCATATTACCATTTGAAAGCAAAACAGGATATTTTTTCCGATCTGCATGAATTGTAACAATAAATTTGCTTGGCACATCTGAATGATCTGGATAATAAGTGATTGAACGGAAACCTTCTGGTTCGCATTGAGTGCAAAAAATATCATTTGAAACATAAAGTCCCATTAATCTTGTGTTACTTTCAGGATTGATTTCAACTTCTGTTTCAAGAATAAAATTTTCACTTTTAGGATGCAAAATCAAACTTGTTTCATCTAATTCATAATCTGATTTTTGAAGTTTTTGCCCATCAATAGAAATATTCAACAACTTCATATACTGACCGTTTAAAAGTAAATCTTTTGAATAATTTACATCAGAAAAATGAAGTTTTGCTTTAACAATTGTTTTGGTTTTATGCAAATTAAAATCAAGTTCTGTTAAAGGTAATTTATAATGAGGAGCTTGATAATCTTTTCTATACTTTAATACCATATCTTTTCCTTTCATTTTTTAATTCTGTTTTAAAATTCGTTCATACCAATATTGAGCTTTTTTTGGATCTTGTTTAATATCAGAACTACCAAGTTGATAAATTAGTGCTAAACCTTTAATGGCTGGCATATATCCTTGATGGGCCGCTTTTTCATAATAACTTAAAGATTCTTGAGCACTCACCTTTCCCATATATCCTCTTTCAATCCACACTGCCCAAACATATTCAGCTGGTGCATACTGTTTTTCAACTGCCATTTTCATATATGAAAGAGCTTTTTCCATATTTTCTGGAATCTTATCTCCAGCATGATATAAAAGAGCTAATTCATATTGAGCTTGTTTTAAATCCAAATCTGCCGCCTTTTTCAAATATGTTTCTGATTTTTGATAATTTTTTAAAACACCAGAATCTTTTTTCTTATAAAGCATTCCAAGATAATAAAACGAAAGCCGTTTCAATTCTCCTGTTTCTGATTTAGATGCCAAAAGATAATATTTTTCAGCCTTTTGATACATTTTATCAGCATCAGCCTTCAATGCCAGTTCAAATTGCGCTGAAGGTTCGATAAAAAAATCCTTAAATGATGCGTAAAAAACACCAATAAAAGAGAGCACCAATAATAAAAAAATAAATCTATTCAGCTGATTTCTTTTTTTCAATTTTAATCTTCTTTCCACTTTACAAACTATTTTTACATATGTTATAAAACCATTATCGTTTAATCCATGTTAAACGGCGTTGGTTTGTTTGATCGTCCTTTACTGGCATTTTAAAAGGAAAAAAAATTTTGTGCAAGGCTTTTTGTTATAAAAAATTTAATTTCAACTTTGAATCTGGCGAGCTTTCTTTATATTACGAATTTAAAGAAAATATTTTCATGGAGCGTATTATCTTTCCAAATGCTCCAATTGTGGTATCAGAAGAAAAAAAACAAGCTTTAAATAAAATTTTCTTTTTAACCCATATTGCTTTTGGAATCAGTTATTTCAAAGCCTTTTGCCCTGAAAAAATTGAAATTCAAAGTGGCCAACTTACAAAAAATGAAGCTTTATTTTTTAATAAATTTTATTTAGAAGGCCTGGGAGAGTTTGCTGTTCGAAACAATCTCAATTTACAAGGGAAAATAAATTTTCCTTTTTCTGAAAGCACTTTTGAACACCAGTTTAATATCCAATTAAACAAAAGATTTTTAGTTCCAATTGGGGGCGGAAAAGATTCTTGCGTTTCTCTTGAACTTCTTTCAAAAACAAATCATGAAGTCGCTGCTATTTCAATTGGATTACCCCGCCCGATTAACGAATGCATTCAAATAGCGAATATTCCTTCTTTTTCGATTAAAAGAGAGATTTCTAATACATTAATCGAACTGAATAAACAAGGCGTTGTTTATAATGGACATGTTCCTATCACAGGTATGTTGGCCTTTATTCTTTGGGCAAGTTCCCTACTCTATGACTATCAATTTATTGCCATGAGCTGTGAAAGTTCTGCTAACAGTGAAAACCTTTTACAAGGAAATCTTAAAATCAATCATCAATATAGCAAAGGCTTTGATTTTGAGATTGATTTTAAAAAAATAACTCAATCTATTACGCCTTCATTTTTATATTTTTCACTTTTAAGACCTTTTTCTGAACTTAAAATTGCTGAACTCTTTTCTAAGCACTGCCATAAATATTTTGATGTATTTACCAGTTGCAATAAAGCATTTAAATTAGATGAATCTAAAAGATTAGATAGATGGTGCGGAAGCTGTGATAAATGTCGATTTGTTTATTTGATTCTTGCCCCATTTATGAATAAAGAAAAGCTTATTCAAGCTGTTGGATGCAATCCTCTTAATGATATTAATAATTTAACTGGATATAAAGAATTGCTTGGAATAAGTGGACATAAACCATTTGAATGCGTTGGTGAAATTGAGGAATGTCGACAAGCCTTTTATATACTTACAAAATCAAATGAATATCAAGAGGATATCATTATTAAAGAATTAAAAAATATTGTTCCTCAAAATAAAAGAGATTTTCTTTCATTTCTAAGCAATCATAATATCCCACAGGAGCTGTTTAATGAGATTTCAAAGCTTATCTAATAAAAAAATTGCCATTTGGGGAAAAGGCAAAGAAGGATTATCAACATTTAATTGCTTAACAAACAAAGCAAATCCAAAAGAAATTATTTTTATTGAAGAAAACAATATTCAAGATTTATATTCTTGTGATATTTTAATCAAATCACCTGGGGTTTCTTTATATAGAGATGAAATTAAAAAAGCTCAAGAAAAAGGCATTTATTGTACCAGCCCCACTAATCTTTTTTTCAAAAATAAAAATGAAAAAACAAAAATAATAGCTGTTACAGGCACAAAAGGAAAAAGTACAACCTCTAGCTTACTTTATCACACCCTTTTAGCTTTGGGATTAAATGTTAAATTAGGCGGAAATATTGGCACACCACTTTTGGATTTAATTGATGAAAACGTTGATTATATTATTGCCGAATTATCAAGTTATCAAGCTGCCGATTTGCGAGGAGAAATTGAAATTACTGTTCTAACAAACCTTTATCATGAACACATTCAATGGCATCACACCCATGAGAAATATTATATGGATAAAATTAATTTACTTAACCAAAGCAAAATATCGGTTATAAATGGCAAACAAGATGTAAGTATTCAATATACAACACATTTAAACAAATTATTTTTCAACGAAAAATCAGGCATCTATTTTCAAAACAATTTTTTTTATGATCAAGGTAAAGAACTTTTTTCAACAACAATTCTTCCTTTAAAAGGCGAACACAACATTGAAAATGCCACTGCAGTTTTAACGGTATTAAAACTTTTAAATATAGATCCTATAAAAGCGCAAGAACCATTCAAAACATTTAAAGCATTGCCTCACAGATTGCAAATTCTTGGTGAAAAAGATGGCATTTTATATGTTGATGACAGTATTTCAACTACACCAGAAACAAGTCTAGCTGCCGTAAAAGCATTTAATAATAATCGATTCATCACTTTGTTTGTTGGAGGCTTTGATCGTGAACAAAATTACACTGTTTTAATTGAGTTTTTAAAACAAATTAAACAACGCGTTTTACTGATTTGCTTACCAGATACAGGTCATTCAGCTTTTTTATTGGCACAAAAAGAAGAAATTAATGCCATAAAAGTCAATACTATTCAAGAAGGCATTCAAATCGCAAAAGAAAAAACTCCACGAAATGGTATTGTTATACTATCTCCTGGGGCACCTAGCTACAATCAATATAAAAATTTTGAAGAACGAGGATTAGATTTCAAAAAAAATATTTTTGATGCATAATTTTCTTGTAAGAATTAATTCTCTATGGTAAAAAATTTTCTAGTTTCATATAAAAATAAGGATATTTACATGGCTAAATTTAAAACAAAAAATTCAACTCTCTCTTTATTATTAACAGGATCTATTTTTTTTGCTGCTGGATGTTTAACAACTCTTTATGGCCCTCAAGTTTACTCATTTGCAAAAAATATTATTTCGCAACCAAAAATTTCTGTTGTTATGTCTACTTACAACAGAGAACATGCTATTGCAGGAGCAGTTGAATCTATTTTAAATCAATCAATGAAAGATTTTGAACTAATTGTTGTTAATGATGGATCAACAGATAAAACGCAAGAAATATTAGAAGAATATGCCAAAAAAGATAGTCGTCTTGTTGTAATTAAAAATGAAAAAAACTTGGGTCTTGTTGCAGGATTAAATAAAGGTTTAGACGCAGCAAAAGGAAAATATATCGCCAGAATGGATGATGATGACAAATCATTACCATACCGCTTAGAAAGACAACTTCTTGCCATGGAAACTTATCCACATATCACTGTTTTAGGTGCAGGATTTGCCTCTGGAAAAGAAAAAATGCCAACAGGTAAACCAAAAATTAAAAATCCAGATGAAATAGAATTAAACACATATTTTAGCAGTGGTCTAGCCCATCCAACAATCATTATCCGTAAAGACTTTTTAAATAAAAATAATATTAGATATGACGAAAAATATTTATATGCTGAAGATTGTGGTTTATATAAAAAAATACTTGAAAAAGGTGGAAAAATTTCTATTTTACAAGAACCTGTTTTAGTTTTTGGCTATGTTAAAAAGGTTAATAAACCAGATAAATATGCATATACACAAGCAGAATCTTTTAAACGGCTTCAACAAGAAAAATTAGCCCCATTTTTTAAGGCTCCATATGAAATTTTAGGAGCATTTAATGGTGATGTAAATCGTTGCATTATGCTTAAAGAAATGGTCAAGGTAAATAAAGAGAAAAAAATCTTAAATCAATCTATTGTTGAAAAAAGATATAATAAAATTTGTCCTCAAGAAGGTGAAGATGCTCTTTTCTTTTCACATCCAGATTGGGGAGCATTTGTTATCTTTGATGAAGCAAAAGAAAATATCAAACGTAAAGATGTTCCAACTGAAACAGCAAAAATCCTTGATGAATCTGACAATCATATAACGGTTAAATGGCAGAATTATAATCTTCCAGAAACATTTATTAAAACTCAACAGAACGAATATAAATTTACTACTGAAACAATTCTTCCAAATATAAAAAACAGTACTATATATGATATTCAACACCCTCACTGGTCAGATAAACTTATTATCTTAAAAGACAAAACATTTTATCGTTTTTCAATACCAACCGAAAAAGGTAAAATTGTAAAAGAAACAAATGGTTTTATTATGATTAAATGGAATAATTGGCCAACAATTGAAGTATTCAAAAAAGATAAGAATAATCTTATTTTTGAAAAAGAATTGAAAAAATAAATTAAGTTAAAAAGAGATTTTCTTGATTAGAAAATCTCTTTTTTTATTAGAAACTCGACTCGATTAACTGTTTTGTATACAATGATTGAGGATTTGAGAACACTTCTTTTAAAGTTCCATATTCTTGCATTTTTCCATTTTTCATAACCAAAACATAATCACTCATTGCTTCTACAAGCCGCATGTCATGTGTAATAAAAAGATACACAAAACCATATTCTTGTTGTAATTTATTTAAAAGCACTTTTAACTTACCTTGCATCGTTTTATCCAAAGAAGCCATAACCTCATCTAAAATCAAAATTTTTGGTTTTAAAATCAAAACACGAGCCAAAGCAATTCTTGTTCGTTGTCCACCTGAAATTTCATGAGGATATCTATCCATCAATAATTCTGGATTAAGACCAACAGAAATCAAAACTTCTTCAACCTTTTGAATTCGTTCTTGTTTATTTAATTTTGGATAATGAATTTTAAGACCTTCTTGAACAATATCAAAAATGGTTAATCGAGGGTTTAATGAACCTGCAGCATCTTGCATCACAATTTGAATCATGGAGCGCATTTTCAAAAGTTCTTTTCCTTTTAATGAGAAAAAATCTTTCCCATCAATAAAAACTTTTCCTTCTTGAGCTGGGATAATACGCATAAGAGCATGAATTAGGGACGATTTACCACTACCACTTTCACCAACAATTCCCAGTGTTTGTCCTTGTTTTAATGAAAATGAAATACTTTGTACAGCTTTAAAATTTCCATATGAAACAGAAACATCTTGCACATCTAATAAATCTTCACCACAACCTTCAACAAAAATTCGTTTTCGATATCTTCCTAAAGAAGGCTTTTTAGTTGAAACAATTGCTCCTGCACGCATAATATAAACACGATCTGCCATCTTTTGCACAATTGATTGATCGTGGGTAATAAACAAAATGGCCAATCTTAGTTTTTTTTGCAATTTTTTCAGTAATGCTAAAATTTCTGCTTGAACCGTTACATCTAAAGCTGTTGTAGGTTCATCTGCAATTAATAAATAAGGTTTTGCTGCCAAAGCCATTGCAATCATCACTCGTTGACGTTGTCCACCAGATAACATATGGGGATATGAATGATAAATACGTTCACAATCAGTTAAATCAACAAGTCTTAACAGTTGATATACATCCTCTTTAGATGAGGGCAAATGATGAAGCTTTAACACTTCTTCAATCTGAGAGCCTGCTAAATGCAAAGGATTTAAACTTGTCATCGGTTCTTGAAAAATCATACTAATTTTTCTGCCCCTAACCTGCTCCATTTCCCTTTTATCTAGCGTCATTAAATTTGTTTTCTTTAAATAAATTTCCCCTTGATAGATTGCATTTTGATGCAATCTTAAAATGCTTTGTGCAACAGTTGATTTACCAGAGCCACTATTCCCAAGCAAAGCCACAAATTCTCCTGGTTTGACCGCTAAATTAACATCTTTTACCGCGTCAAAATTCTTAAAAGAAACATTTAAGTTTTTAATTTCTAATAAATTATGCATTTTTATTCTCCTGATGAGGGTCAAATGCATCTCGCACCCCTTCTCCAATGAAAACAAGAAGTGTTAACAAAAAACTCATAACAAAAAAGGCTGTTAAACCCAACCAAGGAGCAGATAAATTTTCCTTTCCTTGACGAATAAGTTCCCCTAATCCTGGTGTTCCAACAGGTAATCCGAATCCCAAAAAATCTAATGCAGAAAGAGAAACAATCGCAGATGAAAGCATAAACGGAATATAGGTTATTGTTGCAACTAAAGCATTTGGCAAAATATGCCTCCACATAATCATAAAATCACCAACTCCTAATGTTTTAGCACTTTTAATATAATCTAAACCCCTTGTTTTTAAAAATTCAGCTCGAACCACACCGGTCAACTGTGTCCAACTAAACAATAATAGAATCAACAACAAACTTAAAAAAGAAGGAGCAATTAAACTTGAGATAATAATTAAAATAAATAATTGAGGAAGTGAAGACCAAATCTCTAAAAATCGACCAATAATTAAATCTGTTTTTCCCCCAAAATAACCTTGAATCGCGCCAACTAACACACCAATAATAGCTGATAAAAACGTTAATGACAAACCAAATAATATACTGATTCTTAAAGCATATAATAATCTGGCAAAAACATCTCTTCCTTGATCATCAGTTCCTAGTAAATGCATTCCTTCTGGTTTTGACGGAAAAGGAACTAAAGAAAAATAATCAACGGTATCATACGAATATTTAATCAGTGGATTTAAGACAAAAAAATCATTTTCTTTCAAATAAGTTATAGTAAATGAATCGGAAAAATCTGCTGCTGTTGGCAATTCTCCACCTAACATTTTATCCGAAACAAATTCAATTTGTGGAAAATAAATTTTTTGCTTATCCCATAACAAAATTGGCTTATCATTTGCAATAAATGGCGCAAACAAAGATATTAAAAAAATCAATAAAAATAAATACAATGAAATCAATGCTTTTTTATTTTTACAAAAGGCAGATCCACGCTTTGACTTTAATGAAAACATTACATCATCCTCTTTTCAAAATGAATTCTAGGATCAATCAATGTATAGATAAAATCGCTAATTAAATTTAACACAAGCCCCAACAAAGCAAAAAGGTAAAGGCTTCCAAAAATAACAGGATAATCTCGATTTTGAACAGCTTCAAACCCTAATAAACCAAGTCCATCTAAAGAAAAAATTACCTCTATTAAAACAGAGCCTGTAAATAACATACCAACTAATAAAGATGGAAAACCCGCAATAACAATCAACATTGCATTTCGAAAAACATGCTTATACAACACTTGTCTTTCGCTTAAGCCTTTTGCTCGAGCCGTTGTTACATATGCTTTGCCAAGCTCATCTAAAAAAGCATTTCTTGTTAAGAAGCAAAGACTTGCCAAACCACCAATTGTTAAAGAAATAACTGGTAAAGTAATATGTCTTAAATAATCAACTATTTTCCCAAAAAAAGAAAGTTCACTAAAATTATCACTAACAAGTCCTTTTAAATAAAACCAATTTAGATATTCCCCTCCGGCAAAAATAACAATTAAAAAAATAGCCAATAAAAAAGATGGGATTGAATATCCAATTGTTAAAAAGAACCCACTCATCCAGTCAAATGCTTGATTTTTCTTCATTGCCCGCTTAATTCCTAGTGGGATAGCTATTAAATAAATTAATAAAGTTGAAAAAACACCCAACGAAATTGAAACAGGCATTTTTTCCAAAATCAAAGAAATAACTGTTTTATCTTGATAAAAACTCTTTCCAAAATCAAAAACACAATAATTTTTCATCATTAAGAAAAATCTTTCCCATAAAGGTTTATCAAAGCCAAATCTTTTTTCCAATTCTTCACGTAATTCTTGCTTTAAACCTTGTGTTCCGCGATATGATGTATTTTTATCAGTCGCTTGGCTTGCACTAGAGGCAACCATTGTTCCTGTTCCTGAAATCCTAGCTGTTGCATCAGGACTCATTCCCGTTTCAAGCTTCAACATCATCTGCTCAACTGGCCCTCCTGGAGCTAATTGCACAAACATGAAATTAAGAACCATAATGCCGAAAAGCGTTACAGGAATAAGCAATAAGCGTTTTATAAAATATAATTTATTCATAATAAGCATCATACAAAAAAAAATATAAAAAGCAAGAGTTTATTTTTTTTAAAGCCTTAAATAAAAATATCAATATTTATTAAATTATTTTAATTCTCATATAATTATTTAATATAATTAAAGT
>JAZOOQ010000052.1:0-5066 GCA_045655105.1 Alphaproteobacteria bacterium
AAACGACAATCTTTCAATTATCTACTTAAAAAAATAAAATATTATTAATTTATCAAAATTTATAACTTAATCTTATTTATTTCTTTTTTTATTTAAAATATTCTGTTAATAATATATTTAAAAGTATAAACACACTGGGAGGCCATCTATGGCATTTTTTTCTTCATTTAATTTTCAAGAATTTTTAAGCGCTTTTTTAGTTATTTTTGCGGCAATTGACTGTATTGGCTCTATTCCAACCATTTTAGCAACCAAGCGCCGTGGAGCCATTGTGAATCCAAAACGGGCAACCATTTGCTCAATGATTATGTTGTTTGGTTTTTTCTATATCGGAGAGGCATTTTTATCTCTTTTTCATCTAGATATTTCCTCTTTTGCCATTGCAGGTTCTTTAATCATCTTTCTTTTTGGGCTTGAAATGATTTTAGATGTTGAAATCTTTAAATCAAACGGCCCATCAAATGTGAAAGATGCAACATTCATTCCTATTGTATTCCCTCTTTTAACAGGGGCTGGCGTGCTTACAACCGTTCTTTCAATCCGATCACAATATAATGACATTAACATGTTACTGGCAATGCTGATGAATATTGTTGTGATTTATTTTGTTTTAAGCTCGGTTGAAAAAATTGAAAAACGCCTTGGTAAAAATATGATTTATATGCTTCAAAAGTTTTTTGGCATTATCTTGATTGCCATTGCAGTTAAACTTTTCATCGCAAATGTCACCATTTTAATTGCAAACACAAGCATTCAATAATAAAATTTTGACAAAACAACCTTTTTATGATATTCTTTCTAGCACTCAATTGGCTAAGGAATATTTATGCATAGAAAGAAAACGCTTAAAAAAATTGTTCAAAAAAAACTTTTTGCACAAAGGTTTTTACTTAACACTTGTCTAGCTGTTTCTGGTCTTTATTTATTAAACACAGCATTAAATGTTGCTTATGATGTTAAAAACCAGATTGAAAACAAAGCAAAACCATCTCAATTCACTTATTTAAATGTAATCAATCTTATCTTGTTTTCTTTTTTGCTTAAAACTGGTTTAAAAATCAGACGAAAGGAACCTGATATTCTTTTAAAACAACCAAGTGTTTCAAAAACAGTTCTCAATAAACTTTGCTATCTTTACGAAAATGAAGAAAAACAAGATGATATTTATTCTTCATTAACACCAAAAGATATTGAAAATTTATGCAAACGAATTGATTTTTCCGATCTCGCCGTTTCAGAACAACATTATATTTTGCAACGCCTTATTTTAACAGCAAATACAAATCCTGTTGTTTCAAAAATTTTAAAGAGCGAACTCTTACCTTGCTCATTAAAAATTGATGACACCATGAATTGTGGCGGACATATTACCCATGCCTCACAAGTGATTAAACGCGGTAGTATTTATATTCATGATTATTTGGATCCGATTTCCGTTACTCACGAACTTTTGCATGCCAAACAAATTATGGATGGATCTTTTTTACTTAAAGAATTAAGATATTATGGTTCATTGATGAATGAAGCTCAGGCAAAAGCTTTAAATTTAATCATTGAAAGCAATATTGACCCAGAATACCATCCTTTTCATTTTAATCCCGAAGAAAAAGTTTGGGTAAAAAAAATAACAAACCATTTTCTTCAAACTGATGAAAATATAAATCTTTCAAAACGCGCAAAACTTGCTAAAGCTCAAGAAAAAACAATGGGTGTTATCATAAAATGTTTACAAGAAGAAAATGATAAATTACGCGAAAATATGATTCAATCATTCTGCGATAATAAATTATCAAAACAAGATCTTGAATATATGAATCAAACAATAAATTCTTGGCGGGATTTTTATATCAAAGAGGATTATAAAGTTAAAGAGGAAATAATCCCGCAAATGATACCAACACTTAAAAATGAATTAAAACTTATTCCTCTTATGAATGAATATTTTTCAAATGAAACTGGGATAAATCAATCCATTTCAGCTATTAAAATAAACTCTTGCAAAAACAATGCTCTTCATGATTATTTATCCAGTCAAAAACAAAAAATAAAATAATCACCCTACCCTCTTGATTTTTTGAAAAAAAAAGAATAAAAGTGGGGCATATTTATTTACCTTAAAGGAGTTTTATATGTCTTATTATCAACCGGCAGAAATTGCCACTTTATTTGCTGATGGCTCAAAAGCTAAAGCAGATATGCCTTTTTTAAAGTTTTTTCTTTTCGCTGTTTTAGGCGGAATTTTCATTGCACTTGGTGGGTTACTTACCATTGTTGTTGCAGGTGGTATGCCTGTTACTCTTGATATGAATCCTGGCCTTGTGAAATTTACAGCTGGAGCTCTTTTCCCTGTTGGCTTGATTATGGTGAGCGTTGCTGGCGCTGATTTGTTCACAAGTGATTGCGCTGGGATGACCCTTTCAACAATGCAAAAGAAAACAACTGTTTTTGCTTTATTAAAAGTTTGGGTGTTAGCTTATGCTTTTAACTTTATCGGCGCTCAACTCGTTGCCTTTTTTATGGCTCATAAAACAGGTATCATTGCCAGCGCACCATACAGCGATTATTTACATTCATTAGCCTATGGGAAACTTAAATATCCATGGGATACGGTGTTTTTAAAAGGCATTGGGGCTAATGCTCTTGTTTGTCTTGGCACATGGATGGGTTATGCAGGCAAAGATATTGTTGGAAAAGCTTTGGGCATTTGGATTCCTGTGATGCTTTTTGTTACTTTAGGATACGAACACTCAATTGCAAATATGTTCTTTATTCCAGCAGCAATGTATACAGGAGCAGATATTACTTGGAGTCACTTTATTATTGATAACTTGATCCCAGCCACAATCGGAAATATTGTTGGTGGTGCGGTATTTATCGGCCTTGTTTATGGATATATTTATAACAAAAAATAACCGATTCTTTAATCAATTAAAAAGGCGACCTCTCGGTCGCCTTTTTTGTTTTTTTAAACTATTCCTACCAAATTCAAAACAAGTTTTTCGGCATCAATTCAGCCTAAACAAACACCTGTCATTGACTTATCATAAATTCCTGGCTCAACTTCTTGATGTCCTTCTTTTAAATAAGTTTCAACCATCAAACCTTTTACAAGTTTTTTTAACACAGGATTATCAGCCCGACTTTCCATCACTTTATAAGCAATTCAAGGTTGTTTTTTATAATTTTTCTTAAGATATTATGATTGCCCGTCACAACAATAACCGGATTTTAAAGAGTTTATTATATTTCTCTTTCGTTTTGATTATTTACCAAGCAGTTAACTTCTTTTTTCACAACACTTTCCGCTCTAAATGAGGATTTATTCTCCTTAAAATCCCGATAAAGAGTATTTATAATAATCAAAGGAACAATCATTTCTTCTTTTGTAAAACCAGCATGCTCTGATTTCATGGGCCATTCCGGATCAAATTTCCATGTTAATGAGCGATTCTTTTTTGCTAATGCAACATAATCGCCCACAGCATCCTTAATAAACGGATGCTCACTTCCTCCCAACAATCGAATAAAGGCTTTTCCGGTCATTAAATGAAAATCTTGGAATGTTTCTTTAAACACCAATGGAAATTCTTTTTTATATTCTTCTTTAATATGAAAAGCCGCACATCTGGGTTCCAAAGAATTCGGCTGTGCCATCATTTTTGTAATATGCGGATAATCATTTGATAAATACAATTGTTCAACATTATGATGCCCATGATCTGCCGTAATAATCATTACCGTATCTTTTAATTCTTCAGACAAAAGAGCCAATTTTTTTTCCAATTCATCAACTGTTTCTTGAACCTTTTTGGATCCTATCCCATTTGCATGCAAAGCAGAATCCAATTCACTCCAATAAGCGTAAATATATTTTTTTTCATCTTTTTGACACAACATTTTCAACCGGTTACACCAATCATCAAAAGTTTTGCAACCATTGTCAGCCCAAGCCGGCATCACCTCATAGGCTGGGATACCGTTCGCTTTTATCCGCTCAACAAGAGTCGGCACTTGCAACTCTCCTGCTGGCCGCGATAATTTTGAAACTTCATTTGTGTCAAAATTCGTGTTTGAGAAAATATTTACAACTTCATCAGATTCTTTGAAATATTGCGACCAACCAAGCCACCCGTGTTGATGTGGCAAAACACCCGTTTTTAAAGTCGTATTCGCGGCAACCGTTGTTGCGGGAACAACCGTATTTAAAAGATCTTTTTTGTGTTTTTCAAAAAAACCGGTTGGCGTATGTTTTTTCAAAACAACCTCCCCCAAAGCATCAATCACAATCAAAACAACATTTTTTGGTTGCTCTTTCAAAATTTCATCTAATTTAGGATGCGAAATATGATGTTTTTGAAGGCCAAAAAAAGTTTCAACTGCTGAGGTAATTGAAGTGATATTAAACATAGATTTCCTTATATTTATTTCTAATTTATTGATAAAAAAAACTCCCGTTTGGGAGGTTTTAGATGGTGGATGTGGCAAGACTCGAACTTGCGACCCTTACGATGTCAACGTAATACTCTAACCACCTGAGCTACACATCCATCTTAAGATAAAGCTATTTATACTCTTTTTATTTATCAAAAGCAAGTATTTTTTTTATTTTTTATTATTTTTTTTATTTCCCTTTATTTTTATTTACTTTTTTACTATTCACACACAGTTAAAACAACCCCTAAAATAATAAAGAAAAAGCAAATTAATTTTTTTATCATCTCTTTCTTATTTAAATTTTCTTTAAACTTACTGCCAAAAACCTTATATAAAAGAACACTATATAATAAAACAAAAATAGGCGTTGTTGAGCTGATCCCAGCTCTTACCATAACTGGCAATAATGAAAGGGCAAAAATCCCCGTTAACACAGCAGCTCGATCCACAACCTCCATTAACATTAACAGCCAAAAATTCTTTTTAAACACATGAAAATCTTTTTTAACCATTTTAAAAAAGTTTGGATACAATAATGCCAAAAATAAAAAGACATCTGATAAAACAATATAATAAAAACTAAAACTTAACCAATTCATTTCTATTAATGCTTTTTTTGAAAAAATAGTATT
>JAZOOQ010000053.1:0-3927 GCA_045655105.1 Alphaproteobacteria bacterium
ACAAGGCGGTAGCCATAGATGAGCAGATGTTGGAATTGAGTGACGTGTAACTGTGACGGGAAAGTAAAAACAAGCGAAAAATAAGCATAAAAAAAAGCCCCATTTTTAGGGGCTTATTTGATTTTTGGTACAGCGTGCTTAACGAATACCGAGCCAATAATACAAATGAATTAATAAAAGATATAATACAAATTAAAAATTTCTATTTAAAATAAATATTTATATTGATTTTTCATTTAATTTATGCATAATGATACATTAGAGGCTATGATTCTGCGACACAGAGGAGCCAAAGGAAGAAAGAGCCAAAAGCTTGATTAGAACCTTTCGGGAAAGCCCGTAACAGCTTTAAATAGACAAAAGTAAGGTTGGCACCACGAACGAAATTCGTCCTTACATAAACCAAAAAAATAAAGGTGTAAAAATGTTACAAAGAACATATATTAAAAATCTAAAAAAACATATTGGTGAAGAAGTTCTGATTAAGGGCAGCATTTATGCATTGCGTGCTCAAAGTAGTGTTTCATTCATCGTTTTAAGAGATATCACCGGTACTACTCAAGTTGTTATTGTAAAAAATTCAACACCGGATATCTTTAATTTAGTTAAATCATTGTCTTTAGAAACAGCAATTTCCGTTCAAGGTATTGTAAAGGCTGAAGACAAAGCGCCAAACCATGTCGAGATAGAAGCTTCCTCTATTTCAGTTATCTCCCCATCATTACCGGAATTGCCAATTCCTGTTTATGAAAAAGGATCTGAAACAACGTCAAATTTAAGGCATCAATACAGATTTTTAGATATCAGGAAACCCAAGAATGCTTTAATTATGAAATTATCTGGAGCATTTGATAGATATTATCGTGAATTTTTAACACAGCAAGGTTTTATAGAAATTCACACACCGAAATTAATGCCTACTCCAAGCGAAAGCTCTTCAGATTTGTTTGAAGTCAATTATTTTGATAGAAAAGCTTATTTGGCTCAATCTCCCCAACTATATAAACAAATGGCTATTGCTGGTGGTTTAGAAAAGGTTTTTGAAGTCGGCCCCATTTTCCGTGCCGAAAAATCCTTTACAACCAGACATGCAACCGAATGTACCTGTTATGACGTTGAAATGGCCTACATTAAGGACCATGAAGATATTATAAAGCTTGAAGAAAATATGATTGCGTTCATTTTGACAAAAATGAAAGAAGAATATGGTGATGAAGTCAAACAATTATATGGTATTGACATTAAAGTACCAGAAACACCATTCCCTCGCATTACAATGAAAGAAGCCAAGCAATTATTAGGAAGCTTTGATGATGGTTCTGACTTATCTTCCGAAGAAGAAAAAGCTTTGGGGGATCATTTTGCAGCCAAAGGACATGATTTTGTTTTCTTAACAGATTTCCCCATTACGGCTCGCCCTTTTTATCATAAATATTATGAAGACAAGCCTTGTACAAAATCTGCTGATTTAATCTACAAGGGAGTGGAAATTACAACCTTAGCTCAACGAGAAGAACGACCAGATGTTTTAGTAAAACAATTGATTGCAAAAGGCCTTGGAACAACTGATATTCAATGGTATTTAGACTTCTTTAAATATGGCGTTCCACCACATGGCGGTTGGGGGCTTGGTGGCTCTCGATTCTTAAAACAAATGTTAAATTTAGAATCAATCCGTGATACGATGTTCTTATTCAGAGGGGTCAACCATCTTAACCCATAGTGGAAAAATAATTGATTTTAAAGGTGGATGTCGCGATTTCAAACTTTTGAATACGGCATCCATTTTTTAGATATACTTAACTCTACACACTCCGAGCCAATAATATCAAAGAAATTGATAATTTGTATCATTTAATAGAAAGCCTTTCTTTTCAATCACAACTTGAACAAGCCATCTAAACCTGCCCTAAGGGCTAGATGTTATGTTTTACTTTTTTTGATTGCCTTACATTAAAAATTTTGATATATTTTCTTATGTTTATCAAAGAGGTATTTATGATACGCAGAAATCTTATTTTATTTAAATTAACCCAATTTTTAAGCGGGTTATGGTTTTTAGCTTCTTTGGCTATTGTTTATTTTGAAACAATTACAAAGTCTTATGCTTTGGCAATGGCTGTTTTTGCTGTTGCATCGCTCTCTACAACACTATTAGAAATTCCTGCCGGATTAATTTCCGATAAAATAGGTCGCAGAAAAACATTATTATTTTCCCCTGCCCTTATTTTTTTAGGCTTTTTGTTATGGGTATTGGCTGGCACTTTTGAGTTGTCTTTTTTACTCTTTATTGGGGCTTTTTTGTATGGAACAGCCGAAGCTTTCAAATCTGGGACAGATGAAGCTTTGATTTATGAAACTATGGATGAATTAAATGAACGTGAAAATTTTAAAGTCCAATATGCAAAAAGTCGTGGTTGGGGCCAAATCGGTCTGACAGCCGGTGCTGTTATGGCAGCTGTTATCACTTATTTTTATTCATTACACGTATTAGCATGGGCCTCACTTATTCCATTTGCCTGTCAATTTATAGCTGTATGGTTTTACATTGAACCTCAATGCACACAAAAATCAAAAAAAACAAATTCTTGGGTAAATTTTAAACTGGCATTCAAAAATTTATGGCAAAACAAAAAATTACGTTTTTATGCTTCTATTGAAATGATTGACACAGCTTTCGGTATGGCAACATTCCGTTTTGAAGGGGCATATTATCAAACATTAATAACACAATGGGGCGTAAATATTGTGCGTTTTACAAAACACATTTTAGGTATAATTGGCTTTTTTATTGCACCCTATTTTCGTAAAATAAGTGTCGTTAAATTATTTTTCTCTGCGATGATTGGTAATGCCTTTGTCCGATTATTGGGTGTGATTTTAAACAACACCTTTTCACCATTCATCATGGCAACCGTTTCGTTATTTTATGGCACAGAAAAAACAAGTTGTGCCGATATTATGCAACACGAATTTTCATCTGAGCAACGAGCAACCATGAAATCCATTATTTCGTGTTTATCCGGTATTTTTACAGCTTTTGTACTTATCTTAATGGGGTGGATTGCTGATATTTATGGCGCCAGAACAGCCATTTTAATTGCAATTTTAGTCAAAATAATTGTTATTATCGGCTCACTTGTTATTTTAAAGAAAAAAATAGTTCGATAAACATTAAAATATCGCTTTACAAAATCGAACTATTATCGAACTAGTATAAGCGCTTGGAAACAAACAAAAAAACCACCCGATGTGGGTGGTTTAAATTTTTGGTACATCGTGCTTAGCGAATACCGAGCTGATAACTTAGCTGAATTCAAAAGGTTGGCACTTCAGGTGAAACTCTTAAAATTTTAAATCAGGAAATCGACGTCCCGATGTAACTTTTTTTCTAGAGGAAAAAAGTTATTTATGGATATCTATGAACACGGGTATGTTATAGCACTATAAGCTTTTTCCATACATTATCATATTTCTGGGATACCCAGGCCTTTTAAATAATTAAACGTATTATCATAAAACTCTGGTAAGCGAGTACTATCTTCCCAAAACCCACTAGCAGTTTTATTTAAATTACCTTGAGGGACACAAATTACCATTCCTAATCTAGCGCGTGTAAGCAATACTCGATATGCATTTAACATATACTTTTGAAGTTCTTTATTGTTTTCTGTTTTTCCAGTCTGTTTATTCCATTTGGTTTTACCATTAAAACGATAAAAATTCCATTTACCATTTTCGTATCGCATATCTGCATCCCATAAAACGCATGAATAGTCCAATTCTAATCCTTGAACCTGAATTTCTGTAGCTGCGTCTTCTAAATAATTTGAAGATCTGGTGTCAACTTTATCCTCTAAGAACCAATGAACAGCATTTTCATCTCCTGGAGGCAAAATATGAATTCCAAGTGGTTTAAATCTAGCT
>JAZOOQ010000054.1:0-23790 GCA_045655105.1 Alphaproteobacteria bacterium
AGAAAAAAGTGCGATCAAATCAGGCAAAACTTGGTTGATAAATTTAATCCAGATTTAAAGTTCAAGTTCAAACAAAAAGCTTTAAATCACATTCTTTATGGTGGCGGTGATAGTATTGGATATCTTTATCTAGTTATTCGGAAGGACAAAATATATGACACGTTTAGAGATGAAATTCAATTTGATAACGCCCTTCATAATTGCGAAATTCTTATCGATAAAGTGGATTTTACAGCTTTAAAATGCCAATATACTACTAGTAATAAAGAAGTTATTAGAGGATACAAGAAAACAGGAGAATACTCCACTTTAAAAAGAACTTATAATAGCTTAGATGATTTTAAACTAGATAAAGGATATGATGGAATTGAATATTCAACTGCAGGACTTCAAGACGATTGTCTATTAAATCCAGTTCAATAAGGAAAAAGAGGCTTATCAAGAGAAAAATTGTTATCTTATTGACTCTTTATTTGTTGGAATATAGCCAGGTGTGGGGCTCTCTTTTGGAGAGGGTAGAAATATATAGTTGATCTTTTTCCCCTTTGGGACTGATTGAATGTGTAAGGGTAAAGAAACAACCGTTTGATTTGTTTTGGCATCATATCGGGCGCTTATGGTTGTTTTTAAATTTCGAATATATTGAATGATGTCAGGTTGATTGCCTTGAAAACAGAGCTTGTTTTTTTCTTTTTCAAGAAGCGGAGCATTTTCAAAGTATTTCAATAATTTGTTTTGAAAGTGTTTTCTTTGAGCGTTTAATCTGGTTAAATCACCAGATAACGCATTAACGATATTAGCTAGATCATCTAAATTTTGAACGCCGTTTTCTTTTGATGTGTCAATTAAAAGTCTTTTTGACGGGGTAAAATAATTTCTTGTGTCAATTTTTAAGGGCAGGTCCTGGCTTTCCAAAAACCCGTTTTTGATATCCGGATCAATGGGGTGCGCAAATGTTACCTCGATACTACTGCCATATTTTTTGAAAGTGACCTCATCAGAGGAGTGTTCTTTGCCCGTTAAAAGGCGAGCCAATCTTATGAAATGTGGGGTGGGATCAGCTTCTTTTAATTTTTTGACAAAGCTGTTTTGCACTTGGGTGCCGAAAAACCAAGCTTCTTTTTCAATCGGTTGCCCCAAGTAGCTTCGAAAGAGATCTGGTCTTTCCCATTTTTGCATGTTAGATACGGTTGAAACATAATAAAGACGGCTCAGCCCCGTAAAGTTGTCTGTGTTTCTTGTTTGTCTTGTATGTAATGCTTCATGAAAAAAAGTATCCAATAACTCGTGAATGTTTGAGGCTTTTTCAACTTCTTTTTTGTTTACATAGATGGCATCGTTGGTGAAATCATGTTTTGTTTGTTTCGTGGCATATCCGGCAAGTGTATCGTTCAGTTCTTCAATATTTAGTTCTACATTTGGAATTCCAGTTTGAAAGGGGCTTACGCCTGAATCACGCATCATATAGACGGCCAGGTTTTGTAACAGGTTTTTTTTATCTTCAAAATCCAAGGAGGCGAAATTCAATATTTGATTTCGAAGCTCACTATTCAGCGCAATGCTTTGAACGGTTTCATCAATGACGCGTAAGAGTTCTTCTTTCCGTTCCGCTGTTAATTGATAGTCGGCATAAAGAGCTTTAAAAAGAGAGGGATTGGAGCGGACAATGGCTCGCCGATTGATGATTTTTTCTTCTTCGGTTTTTGAAGTTTTTTGAACATATTCCTCAATGTGTTTTAAATAATTAAACTTTTCTTCGGTTGAGGAAAAATGAGTCGGCGTGTTTTTAAACTCGATTATTTTGTCAATCATGTCCAGTCTCCTTTTTTTGTTATACTTTTATTATATCACAAAATGAAAAAAAAGAATATTTTTTTTGTTTTTTATGACTGAAGGGGGTTCTTTTTGCCGTCTGATTGTTTGACAAGGTAATGAAAGAGGATAGGTGATTTAAGTGTTTGAGGGAAATATAAAGGGGGAAAGGTTAAAGAGAATAGGAAGTTTGGTTATTTTTTTAATCGCATAGCAATTGGTAATTCATAAAATGTTATCCTGTTACAAAGGGGGATATTAAAAATCAAAAACAACAAGAAATAATTTAAAAATATTAAATTAAATAGTATCAAATGGTTATTGAAGATTCTTAAAGTATTACTTAAACGCGAAGAAAGAGAGAGAACCGATTAGAGAGAGGGAGATTTTAGAGAGAGGGAGGAGTGTGCGTGGGGGAATTGTGAGGTTTGTGCAGGAGTTGGGCGGATTATGAGGAATTAGGAGATTTTAGGGAGTTAGAGAGTGCATGACGGAGTGTGCGAGGCGCGAGGAAGTGTTGGGCGTTAGAGTTATGGGGCGTGGGGTATTTAGTTGGGCGAAGTGTGGGGCGTTGGTATGGTGGAGTTGGGGTTGGTGGTGTTGGTGTGGGAGTTTTTCTCATTTATCGAACTACTTTTTGTGATTTTATTGTAAAACAAGGCGTTATATCAGTTCAAGTTCAACTAGCCCCCAAATGGAATTATAGAATTCCTTGAAAATTTTGATTCATTTTGATATAATCCAAAGTATGAAAGAAAAGAAATACATCTCCGAAATTCCTGAACTCATGAAAGAATGGGATTGTGATGCAAATGTTGGTTTAGATCCCACAAAATTGACTATTGGAAGCAATAAAAAAGCGTGGTGGAAATGTTCTAAGTGTGGAGGTAAGTGGCAAACACGTATAGGGGAACGAACAGGAAAAGATAGAAAACATCATACGGGCTGTCCGTACTGTTCTGGGAAAAAAGTTCTTACCGGCTATAATGATTTAGCAACAGTTAATTCTCTTTTAACATCAGAATGGCATCCAACAAAAAATGGCGCTTTAAAACCAACAGATATCACAGTAGGAAGCGAAAGGAAAATATGGTGGAAATGCCCAAAGTGTTAAGGAGAATGGGAGGCACCAGTTAAAAACAGAACAAAAGGAGCTGGTTGTCCATATTGTGCTGGGCACAAAGTTTTAATTGGATTTAACGATCTAGCAACGATAAATCCCCGTTTGGCAGCAGAGTGGCATCCGACAAAAAATGGTAAGTTAAAACCTACAGATGTTACTGCAGGCTGTGTGAAACTAGTATGGTGGCTCTGTCCTGTTGGACATGAATATCAATCCAAAATTGCTCAAAGAAGCTACGGGCACACGAATTGTCCAATATGTAATTCAAGAAAATTAACATCATTCCCTGAACAAGCAATTTTTTATTACATTAAAAAATCATACTCAAGCGCTTTTAATAAATATAAAGATCCTTCTATAGGCCGTATGGAATTTGACATTTATATACCGGAGTTGAAAATTGCGATTGAATTTGATGGTGCTCAGTGGCATAAAACACATTCTCAACATCAAAAAGAAAATAGAAAGTATGATTTTTGTAAAAAATATAAAATCTACCTTATTCGTATCAAAGAACAATCAGAACAATCTTGGGATGATACAGCAGATAAAATTTATTACATTCCAGAAGTAAATAAAAGAAATTTTCGTCCGCTAGAACAGGTAATACACCAGCTATTGAATTCAATGGGGATTATTAAAAAAAATTTTGAAATTAATATAGAAAAAGATAAAAACAAAATTCTAAGTTATCTTTCAAAAATTGATAATTCTCTTGCAGATATTAGACCTGATATAGTAGCAAAATGGAATTATAAGAAAAATGGCAACTTAACACCTAATATGTTTTCTGTAGGATCAAAAGAAGTTTTATGGTGGAAATGCCCTGACTGCGGAAAAGAGTGGAAAAGTAGTATAGGAGATATGACAAGAGAGGGCGTTTATGGTTGCCCTGAATGTTCAAAATTTCAACAGGGTAAGGCATATGTAAAACTCTGTGTTAATAAAAGAGGTTCTCTTGCTGAGAAGGTGCCTGAATTAGCTAAAGAATGGCATCCAACAAAAAATGGTAATTTAACACCCCATGATATAACTGTGGGCTGCAACAAGTCTGTATGGTGGAAATGTTCGAAATGCGGTTATGAATGGAAAGCAATAGTGGAGTCTAGGGGCTTAGGGCATCGTGGTTGTCCAAAATGTGCTGGAAAAATCTCTTCAAAAGGTGTTAATGATTTAAAAACTAAATACCCCGATATAGC
Source organism: Alphaproteobacteria bacterium (assembly GCA_045655105.1). Lineage (GTDB taxonomy): Bacteria > Pseudomonadota > Alphaproteobacteria > CAAHEQ01 > UBA3637 > RGIG4140. The sequence continues at coordinate 4,135 of JAZOOQ010000054.1, forward strand.
AAAAGAGTGGGATTATGAGGGCAATTATCCTGTCAAACCCGAAGATGTTTTGCCCAAAAGTAATATAAAACGATGGTGGAAATGTTCCAAATGTGGGAAAAAATGGCAATCAACACCCAATGCTAGAACAAGGCATTGGTTACCATATTGCGACCAGTGTAAAAGAAAATTTTTAAGACAAAAGCCGCAACTTGAACTAGATTTAAAATCAGAATAAAATTTATTTCCAACCTTTATCATCGCATAAGTAAAGGTTGAATTTTTATCAAAACTCAACCTCCGGCTTTTAGGTCAACTTTAGGTGACTTGCTCAAGTTGTGATTGAAAGGAAAGGCTTTCAATTAAACGATACAACTCATCAATTTCTTTGATATTATTGGCTCGGTATTCGTTCAGCACGCTGTGGCGAGGAGAGGATAGGTGGTGTGGAGTTTAAGGGTGTTGAGTTGGAGGTGTGGTTGCGGGTGGTATGGAGTGGAGAGGTGGTGAGGGGGGCAGAGGTTGGGTGTGTGGAGTTTAAGGGTGTTGAGTTGGAGTGGGAGTTGAGGTTGAGCGCGTGGAGTGGCGTGGGGTGGCGCAGAAGTGCTTGGGAGTAAGGTGTTAGGTTATGGTAAGGTGTTGAGTAGGGAAAAATAAAAAAATTTAGTTTTTTTAAAAAATATGGTATAATAATGGGTATGAAAAACATAAGGAAAAAAGATTTATTGGCGCAAAGTTCTTTTCAAGCCCTAACCCATTTAGGGGGAGCTGAGGTTTTTTTGGCACCTGTTGGAGAAAATCAAAAGTCTGCACTTCAAGTTTATTTTGATCAAAAAGGCAAAGAAATGAACCTTGATTGGCCCTTTGAAGAAGAGGCTCTTTTATTTTTGGTTGAGTCTTTAATCATTGAAGGAGAGGACAAGGAACGAGCTGATTTTAAAGAAATTGAAAGCACTTTTAAAACCAAATTATTACAAGGATTTAAGCAATTAAATAAATCAAAAACTGCCAGACAATTAATGATGATGGTGCCAGATAAGTTATCCGTTGAATTATTTGGTGAGTCTGACAACAAAGAGGGATTAGGCGTTGAAGAAGCAGATAGCCATAACTTTTTTGTTTTGAATCAGATGAAAAAGATTTTTATTCCGATGAATGGTTTTCAACACTTAAAGCCCAAGAGTTTTGGCATTGAGTTTTTGCACGAAACGGGGCATATTTTGGATCATGAGGGGTTGAGGCCTTTCTCGCCTTTTAACCATGTTTATAAAAATAAAGAAAATCAAGTTATTAAAGGATTGCCAACAAACAATTTTTCGGGAGAGGAGGCTTATCGACTTGATTTGATTTTGGAAGCTGAAAAACAAGGGCTTTCTTATCAAATGAATTGGGAAAGCGCTTCTTTTTTTGAAAAGATGGGGCTGGTGGTTCAAGGCGTTGCTAAAGGATTAAGTGAAGCCGTTATAGGAGGAATTGTTCCATTAAACCAAGCGCCTTCGCGTTCTTTAATTGGCTTACATCATGGATTATTATATGAAGGGAAAAAATTAAAAAGCTTTTTGAAAAATCCGCTTTCTTTCTTTAAAAAACAAGAAAAAAGAAGGCAAGAAGATCAAGCCAAAAAAGAGGCGATTTTTGATAGGATGACCTCTCTTTTAGCACCCGTTTCAAAGAAAAAAGGATTTTTAGGGAGATATAAATCGCTTTCAATGCTTTTATTGGCAGGGGGGCCCTTGCTTGTTGGCTTATCGCCTTTATTAGGGGCACTTCTTGGGGGAGGGGCTTTGCTTTCTTTTGCAGGATATTTAAAAGAAAATAATCAAAAATTTAAAACCAAATGGCAACGAGCTTATCAACAATATGGGCTTGAAAATTTAAGCCAAGGCGCATGGCAAGAAAATTCTTCGCACAGGGATTTTAACCTTGTTTTGGAAAGTTTGGGGCAAAAATATAATCAAACAACAAGGCTTGATGAATTACAAACGGCTCAAATTGATGAAGAAGGGTATTTTAATTTGATTGAAAGTAAAAAATGCTATCAATCGCTTTCGCCTGAAGGAAAGAAAGATTTAAATTTGTTGGTTGAATTATTTTTTGATGGATCGGAAGATCAGGAAGAGAAAAGCGATTCATTTAAACAGGCTAAGTGCGTTCAGCTGATGAGTTTGTTTTTAGATGAAGAGGCTGTGGCGCGTGGTCGTGGCGCAGAAAGTGGAGCTAGCGTTGGGGCGAGAGTCGAGGGGCGCAGAAGTGGCTCAGAGGCTGGAGCTAGCGTTTGGGCTGAGGTTGGAGCTAGTGTTGAGGCAAGAGCCGAGGGGCACAGAGGTGGCGCAGAGGCTGAGGTTGGAGCTGTGGCGCGTGGCGCAGGGCATGGCATGGGAGCTAGCGTTGGGGCGAGAGCCGAGGGGCACAGAGCTGGTGTTGAGGTTGGAGCTGGCGTTGGGGTGAGAGCCGAGGGGCGCAGAGCTGGTGTTGAGAGTGGAGCTAGCGTTGGGGCTGAGGTTGGAGCTGTGGCGCGTGGTCGTGGCGCAGAGGCTGAGCTTCAAGGAAGGGAAGAGCGCTTTTTTGCTTGGCTCAAAAAAGAATTATCCGATTATCAAGATGATATTTTAATGAATTTAAAAGAGGTGCCTCTTTCAAAATTAGCCACCCTTCATCATAAAGAATTATTAACGTTTATTTTAAAAATGAAAACCTTAAAAAAACAAGAGTTGAATCAAAAAAATACTCTTTTGAATATGAAAAAACAATCTGAAAGATAATGTTTTTTTTAAGATGAAATAATTTGTCTTCTTTTTCTTCAAAAAACTTGAAAAAATCTCTTTTTTATGCTATAATAGAGCCCATGGCAAATTCATTTTTAGATCAAATTTATGTTCCAAGTTATAACAGACTCTTTCAATCCACTCAGTTGAAGGGGGTTTTTTTAGGGTCTTTAATCGAAGGGCAAGAGTCTGCCTATGAAAAATATTTTGAATTGCATGAAAAAGAAACGCCAGAAGCTTTTGGCGAGCCGATTAAAAAAGAAGTGATTGATTTTATTGTTGATTCTTTAGTTATTGAAGAAGGCAAAATTTTTGGTGATATTAAAGAAAAGTTAAGAACTGGGTTTCATCAAATTAATCGAAATTCAATCACAGGGCGGGCATTATTAAAGCATGTTCGCTTTAATCAAATTTTAAATGCATCCGAAGATTTGCAAGGGCCGTTGGGGTGCGTTTATCGGCTTTTTGATATTATTTTTATTGATAAAGCTTTGCATCATCGCCAACCCCCCCTTGATTTAGCCACAACGTTTTTGCATGAATCTGAACACGTGATCGATGGGTTTCAAGTGCGCCCCTGGTTTATGCAAAATCAAGGATATTTTAATAAATATAACGTTGAAGTAAGAGATGGAGATGGGCCTTATTCGGCGCAACATGATTTTATTTTATATCGCTTGTTTGAGGCGGAAAAAAGAGCGCAAACATATCAACTTTTATCTGAAAATATGAGCTTTTTTAAATATATGGTTGGGATTTTTTCTTGTTTAGGAAAATCATATTTTGATTTATGTGGTTCTTTTGGAAAAGCTGTTTATGCGCTTTTTAAAAGACAAGAAACTTCTTTATTGTTGCCCCCCAAACCGCCCAAAGAAATGCAACTTCTTTTTGGGTATAAAACCAAAGTTTTTGGGAATGTGGTGAAAGCTTTTTTTAAAAATCCGTTTACCTTTTTTCAAAAAGAAAAAAGAGCCGAAATAAAAAAAGAAGTTGCCCTTCAATCCATGGCACAGCATATTCAATATTTAATGATGCCCAATCAAAATAAGATGGATTTTCATTGGGTGGCAAATATATTAAGTCTTGGCTTTTTAGGGTTTGGATGCATGGCGACAAGTCCTTTTTGCTTATTCGCGGGATTGATGGGATGTTCCACGGTTTATGGGCTTTATTTTGCGGATAAATATTATCGTGCTGGGAGGGATGGTTGGTGCGAAAGTTATAATAGAAATGCCTATCAATCTTCAAGAACAAAGGCTGTTTATGAAACAGATTCTTGCAAAAAATATCGCTTAGTCTTAAAGGTTTTTCAAGATAAATATCAAGGATATTTGAAGGCGAAAGATCTTGAAAAAAGCCAAACGGATCTTGGCGAATTTGAAAGCATTTTTAGGGTAAAGAAAGAAATTGAAAAATTGCCAGCTTCTTTAAAGGCAGATGCGTTATTGATTTCGAAGTTATTTTATGATCATGCCACGGGGAAAAATAAAGCCATTTTGCCCGAATGGTGGAGCCATGAATTAATGGTGAAAGCTAAGCAAGTTCAAAGGCAAAATAAAGGATTTTCAATTGAAAGATCGGTTCAAGAATTGATTTTATTAAGATTAAAACAATCAGATATTTTTGATTTAATGATTCAAAAAGCCAAGTTAGAAGATTTTTTAAAAATTCAAACCCCTTGTTTAAAAGAAGCTTTTCTTCAAAAAAGAGCGTTGTTTTTTAAAGAGGAAAAAAGGCCTTATTCAAAAAAAGTTATTATGATTCAGTCGGCTAAAAAACGCCTTCAACATAGAAGAAAACAAAAGGAATATTCAAGATGAGTGATATAAAAGAAAATCTTTTAGGGTCAGCATCAAAACAAACGCTTCAATTTGTTGGAAATGGTATTTATTTAAAAAGCATTGAACCAAAAAAGAAAAGCGCTTATGAAATTTATTATGAAAATCACATTGATGAGAAAAAAACAGGCTTTGAAAAGAAAATTCCTTTAAAGGTGATAGAAGAAATTATTAAATCTTTTAAAATTGAGCCTAAAGAATATGAAGAAGAACTTCAAAGAAAATTAATCGAAGGATTAATGAACTTAAATAAACGATCAAAAACGGCCAGAAAGTTGATTATGCAACTTTATCATGGGCAAGAAATTAAAATTTCTGATAAAGACAGCGCTGAAGGATTTGTTTTGAAAAGCGAAACAAATATTTATTTTAATAAATCTCATTTATTATATGATGAGGTTAATGAGGTGGCGATTACTTTATTGCATGAAACTGGGCATTTGATTGAGCATGAATATTTAACGCCATTATGTTCTTTAGATAAAATTTATTGCGATCAACATGGTAAATCAATTCAAGGGGGGATTCAATATTTTTCAATTGATGATTATTTTAAATATTCACGTTTGACTGAAGCTGAAAAACGCATTTTAGAAGAGCAAATTTTTGCAGAATGTTTTCCTTATCGCCGTGTTTTATTAACAAGTTTTGGGGCATGGTTTTCAAGCAAAAAAATATATTCAATTATTTTGAATACCCTGATGAAGTTGGCGCCCCTTAAAATTGATGGTGAAAAACAATTAAAAAAAGAAAAAAACTTGCGCACTATGACGAATAAATTAAGACGTATGCGCCTTTGGATGAAAGAAGCATTCAAATCACGTTTTTCTTTATTTAGCAAACAAGGAAGACTTGCGTTAGAAGAAAAAGCGTTTAACCAAGCAGTTGCCCATCGGATGAGAGAGTTTCTTTTACCACAACAAGAAGATGAAAAGAATTTAAAAACGAGAAGAAACTTAAGCACGAAAGAAATTTGTTTAGATACACTTAATTTTGTTTTTTTTATAGGTTATATGATAGCCGCTTCTTGCTTGGTTCATAATTACGTTATTGCCCCTTTAAAAAATAATGCTATTAACATGATGGCAGTAAACAAGATGGCTGAAGTTATTAAATTTGGTGTTTTATCTTTATGTGGGAGTGGGTGTTTATTTGCAAGAAATATGTTTAAAGAGGCTTTAAATAGGGGTAATCAATTTTTAAAAAAATCAAGAGATCGTTGGTGCGATACTTATAATTACCAAGCTCAACGCAATTCATTGAGGCAATATCTAAATGGCCGATCAAATAAAAAAGGAATGGATTTGTTTGTTGAGGCATTTTGCCATAAATATCAAAGAGCTTTACAGCCAGAAGATATTAAAAACAGCCAAACAGATCAAGGTGAGTTTGAAAAAGAAAATCGAAAAAGGCGTTTTATTACCACCTTAACAAAAGAGTTGCAACAAGATTTTACTGATTTGAGCTTGATGATTTATGCTTGCAATAAAGAGATAAATAATGCTTCATCAAAAGGCAGTTATGTTGATTGTTGGAATGAATTATATTTTAATGCATATAAAATTTATTTGAATCAAAAAAAGAAAGTTCCATTTCAAAAGGTTATGGAAGATTATTTGTTGCAAGAAATTAAAGCGGGCGACCACTTTGAAATAGTGGCAAGATATGTGCCTGTTGAGGCTGTAAAAGCCCTTCGAACACCTGCTTTTAAAAAAGCGCTTTATGCCAGAAAGTTAAAGTTTGCTCAAGTGGCCTTGAAAGCGCGAAAAGAAGTGCTTTTTCAGATTCAAAAGAATTATTTTAAAGTTTTAATCAATCAAAAAAACGTTAAAGAACGTGATTAATTTGCTTTATTTTTAAGAAAAAAGCGGTTTTTGGTGTTTTTTTTCTTGTGAGATGTTAAAAACCATGGTATCTTGAAAGATATAGTGTTTTTTTTTATTGCTTAAAGGGGAGCATGAAAAAAGGGGGGGAGATGATACGAGATAATAAAAGCACCATAGAACGATTGATGGATTTTTTCGGATTTAAAAGTTTTGAAAATCAAGGAGATACGGCTTCATCATCTTCTTCCTCAACGTCTTCATCATCAACATCAAATAGCGATTTTGAAATTGTTGATACGATAAAAAACTTGACCTGGCGCGATATTTTTCGCCCCGGTGAGGTGTTTACTCAGATTTTTCACCCTTCTTCCGTTGAGCGCGAAGAATCAAAAAAATCAGGCGGATTATTAGATGTTTTGCAAACGCATTCCTATGGTCTTGTTTCATTAGAGGGGGAAAATACTTCTCTAAATCAAGGGCAGCGAACAGAATCTTTTTCTTGGAAAGGATTGTTTAACGATTGGCTTTATGGCCCAGAGGGAACGGGGCAAAACAATAATTTGGGCTCTCAGGCAACTCAACCAACTCAAGCACCAAGCTCAGTTCAGCCAACTCAAGCACCAGCGCAAGGAGAGATTGCCTTGCAACAACCAGCTAATCCAAAAGATCAAGCTTTAATTCAAGCAATTGAAAATAAAGATGAAAAGCAAGTGACAGCTCTTTTAAATGAAGGAGCGAATCCAAATGCGGTGAATCAATATGGGGAATCTGCCTTGCAATTAGCCGTTGAAAACGGATCAATTGAAATGGTTGATGCCTTAATTGAACATCAAGCAGATGTGAACAAAGTTTCGGCAACGCCTGAAGCACGGGCACCTTTGTTGGTGGCGGCAGAACGGGGGGATGAGGCCATGGTTCATCGGCTTTTAGAAGCAGGTGCTGATGCCACAAAAAAAGATGAACAAGGCAAAACCGCTATGCATTATGCCACAAGCAGGGCTATGATGGGTGATTTAATTGAACATGGGGGCGATTTGATGGCCGAAGATTTGAATGGCAGAGCGCCCTTGCATGATATGGTTGCCAGAGGGGAATATGAAGTGATTGATGAGGCGCTTTTTTATGGCGCAGATCCTTCAAAGGCAGATGTAAATGGCAGAACGGCTTTGCAAGAGGCCGCTTTGAATGGGCATGAGGCGATTTATCAATCTTTAAAAGATCACATGGCGCTTTTTCAAGAAAGAGGTGATGGCACTGATCCAAATTTAACAAGAGCTTTGAATGAAAGTGGGGCAGAAGTTGTTCAAGCACAAGAAGGTTCATCAGTTGCCAGAGCAAGAAATCAGATGGATCAACGAGGTAACCGATAAAAAAGGAGATGGTTCATGAGTGAACATATTCAAAAATTGCAAGAAGATAATCGACGCATGAGAGAAGAAACTTAAGGCCTTGCTCAAGAAGATTGGTCTGAATGGGAAGATATCATGCGAGAAACAACGCCTGAAATGAGGGCGAAAGCTCTAGCAGATGGCGAAGAGATGAGACGACATGCTCAAGAAGGGTTAGAAAGTGTAAGAAGATTAACCCCAGAGGATATGGCCCTGAGTCATGGGCGAAGAAATTTATCTCGAGAGGAAAGAGCGTTATATCGGGAACGAAGAGAATTATATATTGAGCGACTTGAAACTGTAATCGCAGTTGCAAATGCCAGAATGGAGTTTTTAGAACCGCTTATTGAAGTTGATCAAGAACGTGCTGCCTTAGAGGCATCAAGAGAAGCGATGGTTCCCCAAATGGAAGAAGAGGAGGCAAATCCTCAAGCTCAAGAAGAGGGGGATGAATATAATGGTTTTGATTGGACAGAGGTTGAAGAGGCGGTTGAACGCGAATCAGCAGAGCTGGAGTCAACTCAAGTATATAAAAATCGGGTGTCTTCATCTAGGCAAGCATGGGCAACAATGGAAAGAAGAAGTTCGCCCGTGACCCCAACTGGCGCTAGGATTCATGGCGCAGAAAGGGAAAGTTCTGCCCCTCGATCAATGGCGGGAAATGAAGCGGCGCCACAACCGGCCTCTCGAGCAATGGTGGAAAATGGAGTAGAGACACAACCAGTCCCTCGAGCAATGGCGGAAAATGGAGTAGAGACACGCCCTGTGGCAGGTGTTTCAGACTCTCGAGCTAGGTATCCTGAAAATCCCTCTTCAGTAAGAGATGAAAGCGAAACGCCACAAACAGAAACGCCCATTTCCTCAACGCGTTCAAATACCTCAAGATCAAAAAGCCCTTCCGAAGCGCCCAATTTCTGGCAACGCTATATGCCAGAAGAACTTGGTGGTTGGTCAAAAGAAAAAGTTGCTGATTGGGATCGCAGGCATCCAAAAGAAGTAACTAACGCTCACACACAAAGCGCTCATGAGAACCGCGAAGTTTTTAAAGGCGTGACAGTTAGGGAGTTAAGAGAGGCTGGATACTCAAATGAACAGATTCAAAGAATGGATAATATGGTAAGCCAAGCTCAAAACCGATCAGGAGGATTAATTGCAACGCTTGGGATGGCAGCGCAAGAAACGCTTACAAGAGAAGATTATCAACAAGCTGGCCTTAATAATCAAGATATGGCAACGATTTATAAGTTATCGCAAAATGATCGATAAGTTTGATTTTAATTTTAAGTAAAAAAAAGGAGAAGACCAATGAGCGAAGAAAATCAACCAAAGACATATGACGAAATGACAGAACAAGAACGAGTTGCTTATATGCAAAATCTTGGAACCAAACCATTTGAGAGTATGACTCCAGAGGAAAGAGCCTTTTGTCTGGAATATCTTAGGAATAGAGATGAACAGTTGACCGATCAAGAAGATAAAGATGCCAAAAAGGCTGATGAAGAAAGAGCGCGTCAAGAAGAAGAAAGAGCCAGACAACAAGATAGAGAGAGCAAAGTTCAAGCTGACACGTCGGCAAGAGCTGCACTTGAAACACCAGAAGCTCAAGCTCATAAAAAAGTGATTGCTGATCAAGAAGCCCGCCTTTCTTCAATTGAAGCTTTGGAAAAGAAGTTGGATGAAACGGAAGATGAAGCCACTCGTAAGCAAATTGAAGCTCAAATTGAAGCACTTGAAAAGCAAGTTGAAGAAAATGAAGATGCCTATGATGCTTCAAGAGCTTATATGGAAGATTTGAATGATAAAGTTGAAGATGCGCAAGAAGATTTGCAAGATATTTATGATGAAGAATTAGCTGCCGTTCGTCGAGAAGGAATTGGGCCAAATCCATGGCAACGTTATATGCCAGAACTTTTGGGCGGTTGGTCTAGCGAAAAAGTTGAAGAATGGGATAAAGCGCATCCTAAAGGAGAAAGAGCTGATGCGGGTGGGCCAAACATATGGCAACGATATATGCCTGAAGAACTTGGGGGTTGGTCAAGCCAAAAAGTTGAAGAATGGGATAAAGCGCATCCAAAACCTCAACAACAAGAAACTTCTCAACCAAAAAGATCTGCCCCAAAAACAGGCGAAGATCGCGAAGTTTTTAGTGGCGTGACGGTAAAAGAGTTAAGAGAATCGGGATACACAAGCGAACAGATTCATAAACTTGATCTGATGAGCGCTCAAGCCGTGAATCGTGCCAGACAAGATGCAAGATCTCAAGGTATGGGCTTGAGCGAACGTTTAGCAGCCAGTGGCGCAATTCGTATCACCGAGCAAGATTATCAACAAGCTGGATTTAATAATCAAGATATAGCCACGATTTATAAGTTATCGCAAAACGATAACAACAATCGATAAGCTTTTTTCGTTTTAATCAGAAAAAAAAGGATTTTAAGGAAACTTAAAGTCCTTTTTTCTTTTTTTAATAAAGATGCTTGACAGGGGATTTAAATTGTATTATACAATAAATTATCATACAAAAAATAATTTTATATGATGATATGTTAATAAATATACAAAAAAGGCGGTTAACTATGTCTAAAGATTATGCTCAATCACAAAGAATGCTTCAATGTCGTTTACAGTTGGGGTGTCGCGATGCGATGGATTTTTATAAAAAATATGCTGATGGGGGAAGGCTTTTTTCTTATCAAAAATATCAAAAACATGAATCAGGCGAACGTGCTTTGAATGAAAAATCCGCTATGCTCTATGCCGAAATTTATCGCGTTGATTGGAAATGGCTTTTAAATGGAGGCGAAAAATCAGATATGATTCAAATTGATATGGTTGACGCGGTGGCTTGTTGCGGTAATGGCATTGTGAACTTTGAAACAAACGTGATCGGCAGACAAAGCTTATCTTTAACGGCTTTAAAAGAATTAACTCCCGTTGCGCCAGAGAATATTAAAATTTTAAAAGTGGTGGGTGATAGTATGGAACCAACAATTTCATCAGGCGATTTTGTTTGGGTGGATATTTCAAGTCAATCCCCAGTGAGTGATGGTATTTATTTATTTTGCATCGGCGATCGCTTGGTTGTGAAACGTTTGCAAATTAATCCATTTGATAATTCGGTTGAAATTATGTCTGATAACACGAAATATAAACCTTTAAAAGCCATGGATTATCAGATGGTGAATGTTGTTGGTCGTGTGATATCATATACCAAAATGATTGGATAAAAAATGGCATTGAAACGTTTTTTCAGTAAGGATTATTTCTTTAAAATATTGCCACAATTGCTTTATGTGACATTAATTCCATTTTATATGTTGGAAATCACATATATGCTTTCTTTAGGCGGTGGAAAAGATTTAACCAATCAATGGTTAATCACGCCACTTTTATGGGGAAGCATTTGGTTGCCAGCTTTTTTTGGGCTTTTGTTTAATCAGCTTTATAAACGATATAAAAAAGGAGAAATCGCCCGAAAGTGGGATCGAAATTATCCGATTATTTTTATTTCGGTTTATTCGTTTTATTTCTTTTGTTTAAGTTGCATTTCTTTTGGAAAGCATTATTTAACGGCGTTTTTTTCAAGCCTTATTTTAATTATCTTTTTGTTTTTGCTTAAAAATGCGCAAAAAGAAATGTTTTATTTGCCTCCACCCAAAGAATTTTGGTTTTATTTTTTAACGTTTATTCCTCCTATTGCCGTTTTATTTTCAACGGATGTTTATTTCTTGATTATGAAAGAATCGCCTTATTTTATTTTGTTGGCACCCGTGAGTTATTTGCCAGAAATATTTGGTTTTTGGGTCTTTTGCCGATTAAGAAGATTGTTTTTCAGTAAGAAAAAACGCGGAAAATTAACCCTTTTTCAAGCCATTTTTATTATGCAAATTATGAACATGGCCACTTCATTTTATTTTGGATCTTTTTGGGGCGATCGCGTGATTTGGATTTCGTTGACCTTTAGTTTGGCGGCGCTATTGGTGGCACAGCATTTTTCAAAATATCGCTAAAAAAAGATAGTTAAAGCTTAAAAAAAACGCCTTAAAGAGCCCACCTTTTTAAGGCGTTTTCTAATTATAAAAATTCCTATTTTACTTAAGCATACCTGCCTTTTTTTTGAAACGCAACCCCTTATTTTTGACAATTGTGACAAGAAATAACAAAATCTGTGGATATGTGAATAAATCTGTGGATAAGAGGGGGGAAGTAAGATATTAATAATAACCTATGCATGCGCTTGCAAGTGCGCGCGTAAACTCTTGCCGTTTTATTCTCGTTATATGAGTTTGATACAAACGTTAGAGTTTTATTTTTAATATTTTTAAATATAAAAAAAATAATAATATATAATAACTCTTTGAAGAACAGAGTATACGCGCACACGGGCGAGGGGTTTTGGGGGCAAATTGTTAAAATTGTCAAAAAAAAAGGAAGAGGGGGGCTTGAATTAAAAAAATCAATGCTTATACGCGCGTCTTTAAGAGGCATTTTTTTTAACCATACAGGAAGCGAAAAGAAACGAACAAGCTTTTGTTTTGCAAAAGTAATTAAATTTTTTAAAATGCCGTGTTTTATTTTCTTTATTTTTTAATATCAATAAGTTAAATTGCATTCTTAAAGTATCACTTAAATGCGAAGAAAGAGAGAGAACCGGTTAGAGAGAGGGATATTTTGGGAAGAAAGGTGAGAGAGAATTATAAGGGAATTGAGAGGGTTGGTGCGCGGTGGTTTGGGTTGAGGTGAGGTGGGGGGCACGGCACGGGCATTGTGGTTGGGTTGTGGCGTGTGTAGGTGCGTGAGGGGTTGTGGTGCGGGCGTTGGGGTTGGAGTGGGTGTGGTGTTTTCTTTTTAATTTGTCACAATTGTCATTTTTTATGTGTTGCCTTTTTTTATTTTGGAGGGTAGAGTAAGGTAAAATCGAAGTTTTATAAATTTTTTTTAAGCTCTGAAAGTTTTTTTTCAGAGTTTTTTTTAACTCTTAACTGAAAGGAATTAAAAATGGATTACAAATCTCCATTAAGAATTGCCATGGAAAAGGCAATGAACGGCGAACACGCCTTTACAAGAGAAAACCCCGAGCCATGGGAAACAAAACATTATTTTATGAAGTGGCCAGATGACCCTTTTTCAACGGCAAGTGACGCTCAAATAATTGATGTGCCAGATGATGTTGACCCTGAGGAGTTTAGATTAAATGGCTATCAAGTGCCATCTGCTCAACCAGTTGTTGAAGAGCCTCAATTAACAGGTAGTCTTTTTGATACACCAGTTGGATACCAAAGTTTATTACCAGAGGATGAGGGGGAAGATTTATCAACTGATCCAAATTGTTATATGAATTTTGATGGTAAAACTTTAGATTTATATAATAAAAATGGTTTGGTTAACGGGTTAGATGCACAATCTGGACAGGATGAATATCAAAGTGCTAAATATCAAAATGTTAAAAACAAAGGGCCACTTCCGGAAGGAACCTATTATGCTAATCAAAGTGAACGTCAAAATATAGATTTAAAAGATGCTGCACTAGGGACTTTAACCGGAATGTTGAATATTAATAAAGGGAAATGGAAGGGGGGACCTATTTCATGGGGATTAAGAAGAGTATGGCTAAAACCTGATGAAAAAACAAATACGTATAATAGAGATGGTTTTTCAATTCATGGGGGATTTAGTAAAGGTTCAGCAGGATGTATAGATATACCATGGCAAACGGGGGATTTAAGCGATTATTTAGATAATTGTCAAGAATCAGTTCCTGTTCATGTAAAATATCCTAAAAAATGGTGATATTTAGCAAAAGTTAAGAAAAATTCTTGCTCTTTAAGGCCTTTTTATAGTATATTTTATTCATAAAAAGTTTAAGAAGGGTAAGTTTTTATGAAACAATTTTTTTTGAAATTAAAAGATCATTTTATTGAAACAAAAAAAACAATAGCTCCTTTTAAATGGTATATCTGTTTTCATCTTATTTTTGTGAGCATATTTATTATTGATTATTTTAATCCACCTGCAAAAGATGATCCAATTTTAGCCTATGAATATTCGAGAGGGGCTTGGAACTATATTAATCAAGAAGTTTATATAGAGTCAGCACGGATGTTTTTGATTATTTTAATATTGATTTTTTTGCTTGCTTTAAGCAATATTAAAAACCATCCTAAATTGGCAAAATTCATTTTTATTTATCCATTGATTTGGTTATTGATTCGGTTAATTATTCTTCTGTTTAAGTAATGCCTAAAGAATCAAAGTGAGGATAAAATAAATGAAAAAGAACGTATAGTTCAACAGATAAAAGTTGGTTTAATTCTCTTTTGGGTTCAAAACCAGCTTTTGGCGCAACGATTTCCTCTCAAGGCATTAATAACGAACCAACAGGTGTTTCCTTGCCATCAGATGAAGAGCTTTCAAAAGTATTAGACCGCCATCTTTCTGCTCTTAAAGCGTATGAAAGGATTTAATTTGTCACAATTGTCATTTTTTATGTGTTGCCTTTTTTTATTTTGGAGGGTAGAGTAAGGTAAAATTGGAATTAAAGTATTTAAAAAAAGCTTTGAAAAAGATGAGTTCTTTTCAAGGCTTTTTTTATTCTTAAAAAAAACAGGTAATTATGCCACAACAACAAGGAGAAAATATGAACATTCTTACACTTGCAAGAGAGGCTGCCGCCGTTGTTTCAACGGATCAGCCGGATACATTATTTGATAAACACAATGCGCAAAGTCAATTGTTTTTATCTTTGCTTAATGATTCATTGGAATCTTTAAAACGCTTTGGGGATTGGCAACAGCTTCAAAAAGAAGCCTCTTTTTTTATTTTGGAGTCTTGTTATGTTTATCCGCTTGAGGAGATTGCACCAGATTTCTTTTCGCTTGTGCCAGACACGATTTTTATTAAAGATTCTCAAGAAAAGGTGATTGGTTCCATTTCGGCAGAAGAATTTATGAAATCAAAAGTTTTTAAAACATCTTCAGGCGATGTTGAATTTTATTTAAAAGGCAATGCGTTTTGTTTTACTTCTCTTCCCAAAGTGGGGGCACGCGTTGTTTTTCATTATCGAACGAATAACCTTGTGAAAGAAGAAAGCCAAGTGAACGGCGAATGGGTTTATAAACCTTATCCAACAAAAGATACGGATATTGCTTTATTTGATCCTTATTTGATTAAGCTTTCGTTAATTTGGCGTTGGTATAAGCGCAATTCGTTTGCTTATAATGAAGAGTTTCAAGAATATCTCACCGAGGTGAAAAAAGCTTTTGCCGAAGGGATTTGCTTGAAAAATATTTCATTAACGGGCAAGGGGGGTAATGTTATTTTTGGAGGGCCAAATGTCTGTTTTATTCGCAAAAAGAACGATTAACCGTTCGCTCAACCGCTTGGTTGATTTTATTTTTCCTTCTCCTGTGGGGGGATTGAACACAACAACAAGTTATGATTCAATGCCCTTAAATGAAGCCATTGTGATGGATAATTATATTCCATACACCAATCATGTTTCGTTAAGAAAAGGATATCGCCCCTATGCCAAATTTAAAGCGCCTGTGAAAACATTGGCGCTTTTTAAAAGCCAAAAAGGCGAAGAACGGTTGCTTGCTTTTTCAGGCGGGGAGGCGTTTGATATTTCTTATCCAAAAGATTGCTCTTCTTTAACAGCGCAAGAGTTAGAAAAGCAAAAAAATTTGATGAACAAAAACTTTTTATCTGATGAATGGCAATTTGCTGAGTTTAAAAACAGGCTTTATTTTGCTAATGGCGTTGATCAAGTTCAAGTTTATGAAGAAGATGAAACACTTGAAACATATGGCTCTTTAAAACCAGCAGAGTTTACCTCTGGGCAAGAAGAAGTTTCATTAGATTTAACCAAGCTTGAAAATGTTTTTGTTGCCAAACAACGGCTTTGGTTCATTGAAAAAGGATCCATGAAAGTTTGGTATAGCGAAAATGCTGGCGAAGTGAAAGGCAAGCTTTTATCTTTTGATATGTCGGCCGTTTCTTCTTTTGGCGGATGTTTGGTGGCCGGCGCTTCTTGGACGCAAGATGGGGGCGCTGGCATGGATGATTTAACCGTTTTTATCACGTCGCAAGGCGAAGTGTTGGTTTATAAGGGAACAAATCCAAATGATCCAACTGATTGGGCTTTGAAAGGCGTTTATAAAATGGCTGAACCATTGGGAAAGAAATGTTTAATCAAATATTTGGGCGATTTGGTTTTAATTTCAAAAGAAGGGTATGTGCCCCTTTCAAAAGCCTTGCCGTTAGATGGCGTTAACGCTTCTCAATTTGCTTTTAGCAATAAAATTCAAGAGCTTGTTTCAGATCGCGCCAAGTTTTATGCTTCAAAAAAAGGCTGGCAAGGCATTTTATATCCCAGAGGCGGGTGGGCGCTTTTTAATGTTCCCCTTTCCAATGGGTTTGAACAACATGTGTGTAACACGGTGAGTGGCGCTTGGTGTCGTTTCACGGGGATTAAATCTTTTTGCTGGGAAGTTTTTAATTCAAGGCTTTATTTTGGATCGGATAATCAAGTTTATCTTTTTGATGAAGGGTCAACGGATGATTTAAACCCCATTCATGGCAAGATTCAACAAGCTTTTTCAAACCTTGGTACGCCCAGATATAAACGCGTGACGCTTTTAAATCCTTGTGTGAAATCTTCAAGACCTTTTGCGCTTAAGATTTACACGAACACGGATTTTGACACGACCATGAAACCTTATCGCACCACAATTGGCGAGGCAGGGGATAGCCGTTGGAATGAATTGAAGTGGAGCACTTTGAAGGCCGTTTCTTCCTCAGAAGGTACTTCTCATGCCAAATGGGCGCGTTTGGCGGGGATTCATCGTGCCAATTGGATCAGCAATTTGGCTAGCGGTGTTTATTTTTCGCTTGTTTTGGAAACGAAAACAAAAGGCGTTTCAATTGATTTCTTTTCAACTTCTGTGCGCTATGAATGATTTTTAAAGGGATTAAAAAGTTTCGTTAAGTTTTTTAGCGGAACTTTTTCCTTTTAATCAAAAAGGGAGAAGGGGGTTGTTTAATTTGTCACAATTGTCATTTTTTCCTTGTTGCGTTTTTTTATTTTGGGGGGTAAAGTAAGATAAAATCGAAGTTTTATAAATTTTTTTAAGCTCTGAAAATTTTTTTTCAGAGTTTTTTTTAACGCTTAACTGAAAGGAATTAAAAATGGATTATAAATCCCCTTTAAGAATTGCCATGGAAAAGGCCATGAACGGCGAACACGCTTTTACAAGAGAAAACCTAAGAGCCATGGGAAACAAAACATTATTTTATTTCCTAATGGTGTTGGGTGGTTCAATGTTTTGTGATGAGTGAAAAAATGATTTTAGGGGAGCAGATAATCCGTGATTTGCGACCCGATGTGTATTTTGCAAAAAAGCGATAGCTTCATATACATGAGCGGTTGCAAATTGCGCTTTAGATGACGCATAAAATCTTTTTTTCATTGGATGTTTGACCATAATTTTATTAAGTGATGCTCAAATAATTGACGTTCCAGATGATGTTGACCCTGAGGAGTTTAGATTAAATGGTTATCAAGTGCCATTAACTCAGCCAGTTGTTGAAGAGCCTCAATTAACAGGTAGCCTTTTTGACACGCCAGTTGGATACCAAAGTTTGTTAAGTGATGATAGCTCAAATAACTTTCTTGAAGAATCAACAAGTTATCCAACATCAAACTACAATTCATTGACTTCAAGCACCCCTCAAAGTTTGATGCAATCTTCCGTTCAAGCGCCTGTGACGACAAGCTTAACAGGAGGCGGATTAAACCCAAATGCTTTTGGGTCAAGCTTAAACAATTTTTCTTATCCAAACGCCTTTGGCTCTAATGGTGGTACTTTAACCGAACGAATGGCCGCCACCTTAAGAGCAAGAGAAACGCCTTATAACTCTTTGCTTGCAACTGATGAACATAGTTTTAACTCTTCGCAATATGAGCCTTCATCTTCAACAGATGAACATAGTTTTAACTCTTCACTGTCAAGCGACTTTTCAAACAATAATCCTCACCAAAATGATCCATTGTGGCAAGAATTAAGCTCTTATTCAATTGACCAGTTGAATGAATTGAATGAAATGATAAAAAAAGCGAAAGAAGAAGAGCGTTTATATGGTTCGTCCCCTATAAAACAAAACTTACTCGACCACCTTTTTGCCATAAAACAAGCGCATGCTGGCACGCTTTCTAGTATGGAGGTTGAGAATGACCCCATTGCCTTTAAACCCAATAGCTATGATTTTTATAGTCAAGAATACACGGATTTGATTGATGAAATCTATCCTGATTTGCAATTTTATGAAGGCACGGTTGAAGGTGCTTATCCAGATTCAAAATATCTTATCACAGCTGGTGAAGGTTATCTTTTAGATACTAAAGAACGGGTTTTAAAATCTGGCGTTCTGGATGAATTGCAAAAAAAATATCCTGGTATAGATGTTTATCAAATATTTTTAAAAGATTCTGAAGAGTTGGTTGGTGCTTTACAAGAAAGTGCACGACAAAATGGAAATGAAGATTATTTAACAAATAATCCATTTAGCATTGAAAAGAGAAATGATTTAATCCAAGCCTTTAAGGAAAAATATCCCATCACAAAAGAAAAGGCTAAAGAACTTGTGTATGAAGTTTATCGAACAGAGCGATTAAAACCATTGATTCAAGCGCTCGATCAATATCAAATTAATTTATTTGAGTTACCGCGACCAATTCAAAGAGTTTTAATGGATTTGGATTATAACCCTGGTTCATCTTTATATCGTGGGAAAGGTCAACAAAGCGGATGGCATAAAGCCTTAACTGCTTTAAAAAACAAAGATTATGAAACGTTTTTAGATGAAATCAGCCGTAAGGGTGTTGGGCATAAAAGAAATAATGCAGTTATAATTCGAGGATATGCGGCAATTGATCCTTCCGTTGGGGATGTTGATATGGAATCGTTATTTAAGGATGAATCTGTTTTTAAATTTCAAGATAAAAAATTGTCCAGAGAATTTATTAAAAAGAATATTCATATATTCAGACCACTCTTTTTAAAACATCAAAAGAAAAAGAGGCGATAAGCCTCTTTTTCCCTATTGACCTGGATCTAACAGACAATCGTCTTGAAGTCCTGCAGTTGAATATTCTTGTCCGAACTCATTTTCGTTTTTATACAATTCATTTAGATCATTGTAATCTTTTTCAATGACAGTATTGTACTCGCCTATTTTTTCGTATGATAATATAATTTCTCTATTGCTATTTGTGTATTTGCATTTTAATGCTGTGAAATCCACTTTATCAACAAGAATTTCGCAACTGTGAAGTGGAAAATCAGTAAATTGAATGCTATCTCGATAGGTTCCAAATATTTTATCCTTCCGAATAACAAGATAACTATATCCAATACTATCACCGCCGCCATAAAGAATGTGATTTAAAGCATTTTGTTTGAACTTGAATTTTAAATCTGGATTAAATTTATCAACCAAGTTTTGCCTGATTTGATCGCACTTTTTTCTTCCTTCTTCTCGAAGTTCTTCAAATGTTTTATATCTTCTCACCCCGTTTTCAACGATGGTTAGTTCATTCTCTATTTCTTTGCGATATTCTTCACGCTCTTTTTCAATTAACTCATATTCTTTATCGTCAGTGTTAAATGACTCCTGCGCCAAAACGGGCATCGCGCTCCCAAGAAAACTCGCCAACATCAAACCAAAAACAAATCCTTTTTTCATGCTTATTTCTCCTTATAAAGAAAGGATAAAATGTTTTTCATTTCCTGTCAAGAAAGTTTATAAAGGGCAATTAAAAGAGAGGTATGAAGGGGTTTAATTTGTCACAATTGTCATTTTT
>JAZOOQ010000055.1:0-14454 GCA_045655105.1 Alphaproteobacteria bacterium
AAAAATAAACAAAAATTAACAAAAATAAAGTAAAAAATGGTTAAAAAAATGACAAAAGAGGAACTTTTAGAAAATTTTTCATACCTAAATGACTGGGAAGAAAAATATGCTTATTTAATTGATCTTGGAAATACACTCCCCCCATTTAATGAAAAAGATAAAACAGATAAAAACAAGGTTGAAGGATGTATGTCTCAAGTTTGGTTCACCCATGAAAAGAAAGATGGGTTAAACTATTTTAATGCAACAAGTGATGCCATTATAGTTAAGGGACTAGAAGCTATCTTAATATCTCTTATCAACGAAAAAACAGATGAAGAAATTTTAAATTTAAACATCCTTCAAATTTTTGAAGAATTAGGTTTAAAAGATCATCTTTCACCCACTAGAAGAAACGGCTTTTTTTCTATGGTTGATAGAATTTTTTCACTTATAAAAAAATAAGAAAAAAACACCCTTTCACTTGACCATTCGAGCAAAATATGTTATTCTCGCTTAAAAGTTTGATAAGGAACAAAAATGAAAAATTCGTCACATGTTTTAGCCAGAAAATACAGACCTCAAGTTTTTGATGATTTAGTTGGTCAAGAAGCACTTGTGCAAACCTTTAAAAATGCCATTGAACACAATAGATTAGCGCATGCTTACATGTTAACAGGAATTCGTGGCGTTGGGAAAACAAGTTCTGCCCGTATTATCGCAAAAGGATTAAACTGTATTGGCGAAGATGGCAATGGAAATATGACCGCAAATCCTTGTGGCAAATGCAAACACTGCTTGGAAATTGCTTCAGATTCACACATTGATGTTATTGAAATTGACGCAGCTAGCAACACAGGGGTAGATAACATCAGAGAAATCATTGAAAGCGCAAAATATAATCCGGTTTCTGCTAGATTTAAAATTTATATCATCGACGAAGTTCATATGCTCTCAAAAGCAGCTTTTAACGCTCTTTTAAAAACATTGGAAGAACCTCCAGAACGCATTAAATTTATTTTAGCAACCACAGAAATTAGAAAAGTTCCTATCACTATTTTATCTCGTTGTCAGCGTTTTGATTTAAAACGTTTGGATGAAGATTTATTAACAAAACATCTTCAAAAAATTGCTCAAAATGAAAATATTGAAGCAGAAGAAGAAGCATTGAGATTAATTGCCAGAGCTGGCGACGGTTCTTGCCGTGATTCATTATCACTTTTAGATCAAGCCATGACACAATTTAACTATAAATTGCAGGCAAATGAAATTCGTCAAATGCTGGGCGTCACAGATCGAACCATTTTATTTGATTTATATCAAGCCATTATGAAAGGAGATGTAAAGTCTGCACTTTCATATTTAGAAGAACAGCACTCTTCTGGATCAGATCCATTAATGACAGCCCAAGACTTGCTGGCATTGACTCACTGGTTAACAAGAATTAAGATTATTCCAGACCTTATCAATGATAAAACCATTCCTGAAGCTGAACGAACCAGAGGAAAAGAAATCGCAAATTCTTTATCCATGGCATCATTAACAAGTGCTTGGCAAATTTTATTAAAAGGATTAACAGAAATCAAAATCGCAGATAATCCAGCCATGGCATTAGAAATGATTTTAATTCGTTTAGCATTTTTAAGCGAATTACCTTCTTTAAATAATTTAATTTCAGACATAAAAAAAAACACTATAGTAGCTAATCAACCAACTCAACTTACAGAAAGAAATACGCCATCTGAAATAACTAAAGAATCCGTTCCTATTAAAAATACGCCTCAAAAATCCATAGATATAGAAACAGAAACCATAGTTATTAAAACTCTAGAAGATATTTCCAATCTTGCAAAAAAGCATAAAGAACGTCTTTTAGCTTTTAATATTGAAAGTTATATCCGACCTATTAGCATTGAACCTGGCAAATTAATTTGTTCGTTTACACATGATGCCCCAAGAGGATTTAGTGCTGAACTTGCTAAGTTTTTAACTTTAAAAACAAAAACACAATGGGAAATTTCGATCAAGCAAGAATCTTCATCTCAAACATTGAAAGAAAACAAAGCTGAAAAAGACGGTCTTATTCTAGATGAATTAAAAAAATCAGAACCACTCAAAAGCCTTTTAACAGTTTTTCCAAAAGCCACTATTGGCAGAGTAAAAGAGCCTCTTGATACACAACAAGAAGACTCTGATTTAAGTGAACAAATTTAGAAAATTTATATTTTTAAAATCAAACCCTATTTTTGAAAATAAGGGGCCATTTTCTTAAACTCTTCAGCAAACTCGTCTCCCCACCCCATAAAATGCTTATCACTTACAATAAACAATGGCGTGGCAATTTGTGTTCCCAAATTATATTGTTTCACAGCTTTTAAGAGTTTTTGATACCCCTCTTCTTTTGAAATATCAAACATCTCAACGCGAACTGATGAAAGGTTATTATTGAAAAAATCAATTGCATGGTGACAATGAGAACAACCAGGTTGCCAAAACAAATAGATTGTATCATCACGAAACTCTTTTTTTTGACAAGCTGATAAGCTTAATAAACAAAAAACAACAGCAATTAAACAAAAAATTTTTTTTAACATACCTAGTCCCTTTAACATAACTCACTCCTTTTTTTTACAAATTCTTTATTTTAGTAACATAAATATTAAAAATTGACAACTTTTTTATTAAAAAAACACGTTAAATTCTTTTTTATTTGACCTTTTTCAAAAAAAACAGTATGATATCAAAAATATTAAAAAGGATAATAAAATGAAGTTTTTAGACGAAGCAAAAATTTATATCAAAGCAGGTGACGGTGGTAATGGCGCTTGTTCATTCAGACATGAAAAATTTATTGAATTTGGCGGCCCAGATGGGGGTAACGGTGGCAATGGTGGAGATGTTGTTTTTCAAGCTGTTGAAAATTTAAACACACTGATTGACTTCCGCTATCAACAACACTTTAAAGCCATGCGTGGAAAAAATGGTGCTGGCAGAAATTGCACTGGCGCTTCAGGAGATGATTTAATTATCAAAGTTCCTGTTGGAACACAAATTATGGATGAAACAGGATCCATTGTGTTAGCTGATATGTTAAATGATGGCGATACTTTTGTTGCTGCAAAAGGCGGAAAAGGAGGCAGAGGAAACGATTCTTATAAATCCTCAACAAATCAAGCTCCAGAACAAGCCGATCCTGGAACTCCAGGTGAAGAAATGTGGGTTTGGTTAAAATTAAAAATCATTGCTGATGCTGGTTTAATTGGACTTCCAAACGCTGGAAAATCAACTTTTCTTTCTGTGATCAGTAGAGCAAAACCCAAAATTGCCGATTATCCTTTCACAACGATTCACCCAAATCTTGGTATGGCAATGGTTGATGATAACGGCGTTTTAGTTGCAGATATTCCTGGTTTAATTGAAGGCGCTTCTGAAGGGATTGGTCTTGGAACAAAATTTTTAAAACATGTTGAAAGATGTAAAGTTCTCATCCATCTGATTGATGCAACACAAGAAGATGTTATTGCTCCATATAAAACCATTCGAGCTGAACTTAAAAAATACAGTCCTCTGCTTGCAAAGAAACCAGAAATCATTGCTCTTAACAAGACAGACGCCCTTTTAGAGGATGAAGTTCAAGAAAAAGTTGCATTATTAAAAAAAGCAACAAAGAAAAAAATTCACACTATTTCTGGCGTGGCTAGAATTGGGTTGACCGATATTTTACGATTAGCATATAAAGAAATTTTAAAAGCAAAAGAAGGAGAAGAGTAATGCCTCAGGCAAAGAAAAAAACATCCATTAGCTCAACACAAGCTGCTGCTAAAAAACAAGCTCAAAAAAATGAAGAACGTTTAATAACAAGCGAAATAAAAAAAACACCAACAAAAAGAAAAGCTTGTTCAAAAAAGAAAACAACAAAAGTAAAAAAAGCTGTATTACCAACGGCTCCTGGAGCTCTTTCAAAAGATCAAGTCAAGGAATTGATCGCGTTTGTTGAACAAAAATTAGATGATGGAAAAGCCGAAAACATTGTTACCATTGATTTAAAAGGAAAAAGCTCTTTTACAGATTTTATTATCATTGCAAATGGAACTTCTGGTCGCCATTTAAATGGTTTAGCTAATAATTTAATTCAAGATATTAAAAAAGCAGGTTATAGAGCTCGTATTTCCGGAGATAATTCAGATACCGGCTGGATTGTTATCGATTTAATTGATGTTATGATTCACTTGTTTACAGGTGAAATGCGCGATTTCTATGATTTAGAAGGCATGTGGAAAGATCAGTTAAAATAAAAAAACAGGGGGTTTTAATGATAAAAAAAATCGGCTTTTTTTTATGTTTAACCATATTTGTTTTTGTTATAGGAGCAAAACAAGTATCAGCAACACAACCCCTCCCCAAAGAATTTGAAGAGATATATGAAGAAATTCTAAAAGATCCTTCTTATGCCTCAATGGGTAATCCCAAAGGGAAATATGTTATCATTGATTTTTTTGACTATCGTTGTGATTTTTGCAAACAACTTCATATAGACCTTTATAAACTTGTTCATTCAAAACAAGGAAAAAATATTCGTTGGATTTCCATTGAGGCCCCTGTTTTTGGTTATAAATACAACTATATTTCCAATATTATTTTAGCAACAAGAAAACACGGCTTATATAATGAAATGTTTGAAAGAGTTGCCCAAAAAGGAAACGTATATCAAAATGAGGCGTATAACATCTTTAAAGAATTAGGCGGAAATGAAGCGCAACTGAAAGAAGATGTTAAAAACACAGAATTTAGGCCTATATATAAAAAACATTTCAATATTTACCATCTTTTTAATACCACTGCCGTTCCTGTTCTCATCATCAATAAAAAATATCAAATCGGCGGATTAAAAGAAGGACAATTAGATGAGATTATCAAAGAAGCCAAATCTGCATCCTTTTGGGAAACACTTTTTCTTAGATTTTTTTAGTTTCTAATATATTTAAAATATATGTATCGGCTTTTGCTTTAAAGCTGTTGTCTTTTCGTGCCTTATCAAAATCAGGCATTCGAATTAGATTAATTTTCTTCACCTCATCAAAAAGACGAAAACTTCTAACCTCGGCAACACTCAAATTATCAAATTCTTCTTGATCCAATAATTTTCCACGTCCATATATATCTGCTTTACAAAGTAAAAAAAGATTTTCTAAACTTTCTTTTCTTTTAAAACCTCGACTAACTTTTGAAACAAAGCAATAAAGATCTATCAATGGCATCGTTGATGCTTTTCGAGCCACCATATGATATTCGCAACCTAACAAAGCCATCATTTCATATTTTTTAGGAACTTTTAAGCGACAACAAATATCTTTAATTAAAGAAATCCCGTTTGTATCATGACCATAATGACTTGGCAAAATAATTTGTGGTGTTAAAATTTTTCCAACATCATGCATCAAAACTGAAAACTTAACAATAGGATTATATGTTTTAGCCTCCTTAAGAGCCAACAAAACATGATCTCCTGTATTCTTTTCAGGGTGAAACTCTTCTTTTTCAGGAACATTGAAAAGCTGATCAATTTCTGGCAAAACTTCTTTTAATGCGCCACATTCCTTCATCTTTAAAATAAAAACATCAAAACTATCTGTATTCAAAGCCTTTTCAATTTCATTAAAAATTCTCTCTTTACTTAAATATGAAAGAGATCCTTCTTGAACCATTTGTTTGGCCAAATTCATTGTTTCATCATCAATTTCAAAATGAAGCTGAGCCGCAAAACGACACATCCTTAAAACACGTAACGGATCTTCTTTAAAATGATCTGCATGAATATGACGAATGCGTTTTTCTTCAATATCTTTTTTACCGCCAACATAATCAATAATTTCACCTGTTTCTTCATCAAATGCTAATGCATTCATAGTAAAATCTCTACGCAAAACATCTTCTTTTAAAGAAACTGTCTTATCAAATATAAATTCAAAATCTGTATGTTTATTTCCTATTTTGATTTCTTTTCTTGCTAAAGCATATTCTGCTTTTGTTTTAGGATGCAAAAAAACAGGAAAGTTTTTCCCAACAGATAAAAAACCTTTATCAATTAAATCTTGTGGCGTTCCTCCGACAACAACATAATCAACATCCGATGCTTCTTTTTCTAACAACCGATCTCGAACAACGCCACCAATCTGATATATCTTCATCTTAACTTAAATCCCATTAAAAACATTTTTTAAGCTTTTAACAGCATTTCTTCAAAATTTCAACACTTCAGACTATTTTTTTTTAGATTTATTCAGATTCTTTTAAAAATTTCTCAACATAGGGCATAATATTTTGAACAATTAATCCAATTCCTTGAATATTTGGATGCACTTTATCTGATAATGTGTATTTTGAAATTGGCATTCCATTTTCAAGCTTGATAAGCCCTTTCATAAAAAATGGATATAAAATTAAATTATATTTTGAAGCCAAATTTTCATACATCTGATCAAATTTTCTTTGATATATAATACCCGCATATGGCGGAGCTTTCATCCCCGCCAACAAAACAAAAATCCCTCTTTGTTGACATATTTCAATAATTCTAGATAAATTTTTCTCAATAAATAAAATTGAATTTCCTTGAAAAACATCATTAATTCCCAATTCTAATAAAACACCATTTGGTTTCACCTTGTTTAACACACTATTTAAACGCAATAAAGCACCTGAAGTTGTTTCTCCTGATTTACTTTGATTAATAACTTTCACATTTTTATATCCTTTTTCATGCAATTCAATTTGCAACAAAGAGGCAAACGATTTTTGTTCACCCACACCATATCCCGCGCTTAAACTATCTCCAAAAATAAGAAGTCGATAAGGATCTGCTGCAAATAAAACTCTTGAATATCCACATAAACATAAGAACAAAACAACAAACAATAATTTTTTCATCATTAACCCTCCTTGTTCTATTATAGGTATAAAAAATCTTATTTCTACACCTCTTCTTAAATTCCAGCGTAAAAAAAAGAGCTTTTTTCAAAGCTCTTTTTTTTATTTTATTAAATCTGCGGTAATTTCAATGCCTTTCTTAAAGCATTTTCAATCATTACCGGATCCACCGTTTGCTCTTCAAGTGGCGTTGTTCGATAATTAGCAACGCTTTTCACTGTGCTAAAATACGTTGGATATTCGATAATAACTGTTTTTGTCATCTGTCTTGTTACCGAACCATCCTCATGATAAATCACTTGCATATTTGCAAATTTTTCTTCTCTTCGTTGTTCTTGAGAATAAGCATTTTCGTTTGGACGAGAAAGCGCAACTTGACTTGGATCATAAAGAGGAGACAAAACAGAGCGTTTTTTAGGTTCATAAAGCGTTGGAGTTTGTTCTTCAAGATAACCATCCTCTTGATCAACCGTTTGTATTGCTTGATCCTTTCTGTCTTTTGCTTTTAAAACAGCTAATTCCCTTTTTACACTTTTTAATTCAGACAACAACTCACTTTGAAGCTTAAATGCTTTTTGGGCAATTTCGCGTTCTCGAGCCAATAATTTTTTCTGAGTTGCTAAAATTTCTTGAGTTGCTTTGCGTTCTGATTTCAACAAAAGTTTTTGCTCAGCTAATTCGTCTTTTAAAACTTTGCGTTCAGCCTCTAATAATTTAAGTGCTGCTTTTTGACGAATAATAACTTTATTCATATCTTCTTTTGTTTTTTCAAAATCAACACGCAATTGTTTGATTTCAATCTCAAGTTTTTGATTTTTTTCTTTTTGAGATATTAATTCTTTTTTGGTATTTGCTAAAATAACATTTTCAAAAACATCATCTAAAGATGCCTTAGCCTCTTCAAACTCTAAATCAACCTTTTGATTGGATGCAGTTGAATTTTCTAAATCAGCTTTTGCTTCTTTATCAGCAAGTTGTTTAGCGTTTTCAAGATGTTCAGTTACCAAATCCTCAGAAGTATTTTTTTGTTCATCCATTGTGTTTTTCACAAAATTATTTTTTGATTCATCAACAGGATAAACAACTTCTTTTGAGGTTTCTGGTTCAGTTTTTGCTTCTTCAAAAGAGGCTTGTTTTTCATCTGTTTTAAAAGCAGCTAAATTTTGAACAGGTTGCACCTTGATCAAAGAAATTTCGCTTGGGGCAAACAAACGCATCTGTGGACCCCATTGCCCTGCCCCACGTGTTACATAAAGAACTGATCCATTTTTATGATATAAACCAGCTAAGTAACCATTTGTTATCTTTGAAATAATGTGAAACGGAAAAATTTGACCGCCATGAGTATGCGCAGAAACAACCAAATCTACCCCATTATCTTTTATTGATTTAAATACTTGAGGACGATGAGCCATTAAAATTTTATAATCACCTTTTTTTGCACCTTGCAATGACTTAGCTATATCTTGCGCTGAAGTAATTTCTTTTTTAAATTTTTCATCACTAACACCAGCTAAATAAACATTGTTTTTAACAAAAACTCCTTCATTCACAAGATAATGAATACCTGTCATCATAAAAGCAGTTTTTAACTGTTCGGCATCAAGATGAAACTCATGATTGCCTGAAACGCAATACATTCCTTTGAATGCTCTAATCTTTTTTAATTCTTTTAAAATTGGTTCAATAAAAAAGATATTATCATCAATTGTATCACCTGCAAATAAAACAATATCTGGATTTAATGCATTCACTTTTTCAACAATTTTTTTCACTTTTGAAAGACTTGTTGTTCGGCTTAAATGCATATCCCCTAACACAACAATATTAAGCGGAGCTTCAATTTTATTTGAAGGCAAAATTGTTTCCTTCACAACAGGTGTTTTTAACCCAGAATATAAGCTGATAATAGATAAAACAAGAGCAACTACCATCAATAAATAATTTGTTCTTTTTAAGAATAATGGATTCTTCCATTGATATTTTCTGGGCAAAATATTTTTTGCCATTTCGCGCACACATAAGAAAAACCAAACAATATCTCTTACCAACATTAAACAGAAAAAAAGTGCCCCACAAATAAAAATGAAATAGGCACTGATATAAATAAATGTATAAATGGCACCAGAATAATCTGAAATTCTTTTAAGCAAAAATGGGATTGAAAATAAAAATAAAGAACCCAATAAAATCAATAGTTTTTGTTTTAAAGAGTATGCGCCCTGACCGATCAAACGATAAGCCGTGTAAAGAGCAGCAACAAGACAAACAATTAAAATGGCTAAAAACATCTCTTCACTCCTTTTTTAAGTCATTCTTCAAAGAGAACTATACAATATTTTTTATCAAAAATAAAGTGTTTTTTTATATCTATAAAAAATAATAGACAGAGCAAAAAACAAGTTGATTTTTAAAAATAAAAAATGATATATTCTTATTTTCAAATCACTATCAAAAAAAAGGGGATTTATGATGCGTTTTTTTCTTTTCTTATCCGTTTTTCTTTATATTTCAAACGCCTTTTCTCAAAATATCATCTTAATGATTGGCGACGGAATGGGAAAAAATCATATTAACTGCGTTCAAAATAACACGCCATTATTTTTAAAAACACTCACTCCAAAAGGGGAAATAAAAACATATTCTGCCAATAATGAAATCACCGATTCGGCCGCCAGCGCAACGGCTTATTCTTGTGGCATTAAAACAAATAATGGTTTTTTAGGATTAACACCCAATAAGGAAAAATGCGAAACATTGGCTGAAACAAGTAATATCAAAGGATATAATGTTTTTATCAGAACAACAGATAAGATCACAGGGGCAACTCCTTCTGCTTTTTATGCACATCAAGAATCGCGTTATCACACAAAAAATATCTTAAAGGATTTAGAAAAAGCAAAAGAAAAAATGGATATTAAAGCTGTTCAAAATATTGAAACAGAAACAAAAGAATTGTTAAACACTTTACAAACAAGCGAAAAACCATTTTTTGTTATGATTGAAGAATCAGAAATTGATAAACAATCACATGTAAACAATTTTGATAAAATGAGCCAAGCTCTTGTTCGATTTGATAAAGCCATCGAATCGGCTGTTCAATTTGCAAACAATCGAACAGATACAACCATTATTATTTTGGCGGACCATGAAACTGGTGGATTGACTCCTGATTGTAAGTATACAAAAAATAATCACACCAGTGAAAATGTTTTTTATTATATTGAAGGCAAACAACTAAATACCACTTATTCAAAGGAAATTGAAAACACAGATATTCATCATTGGATAAAAAAAATGCTGGTTCATTAAGAAAAGGAGCTTTTTAAAGCTCCTTTTTCATTGATTTTCACCGACTCGCTTTCTTATTTATTATATTTTTTGCCTTTTTATTATACAATATTACGATTTTTTAAAAATCTCTTTCTCTTCCATATTTTTTTTGAAGCATTAATAAATTGATATAAACATTTGGATGAGCCTTAGCCAAACGCTCCTCTTCAAGTTGCCATTTTGATTTTGGCATTTCATCACAAAAAGAAGCTATTGACTTTCCTTCAGCTTGAATTTTATCAAGATGCATGCTTTCACGCCAATGAGAATCCCCCATTTCAATACCTTGATAATATCTGAAAATCAAATTTTGAAGACATCTATCATTTCCAGCAGCTTCTAACTGTTCACTCAATGTTTTAGTTCTATCCATTTTAAAAATCTCTTTCTAATCCCAAGCTTAATTTATTTTGATGATGATTTATTTTAGAAGTGCAAACTTTTGTTTGGTTTGAAATTTTGGCTCCCATTTGACTTAATTCATTGATCGCATATTTCAAATTTTCATAACCTTTCGTGTCTTTTTCATATTTCTTTATCCGTTCATTCAAATAATAAAGAGGATTTTGCCCTTCTTGATTAGGCAAATTAATATCCGCCCCTGCTTTGATTAAGGCATAGGCCACATCAAAAATATGGCAAGTAGAGCCTTTTTGAAAAAATTTTGTTAAAATTGTTTCGCCATCTTGATAAACTTTGTTTAAATATTCTTTATCTGTTTGCTCAATCACTGGCAATATATATCCATTTAATTGATGCGCATTAAATTTAAGGGGTGGTTCTTGATTATTATTCAAAAGATTAACACAAGCCCCCTTTTTAATTAAATATTCTGAAAATGGAACATAATGACAATCTGTTGCCAAATAATGCAACAACGTATTTCCTTCTTCATCCTTTAATTTAATATCAATATCTGCTTGATCAGAATAAGGAATTTTATGAAATTCTTTTGGATTTTCATTTTGATTAATCAAATAAAAAAATTCTTTATCCATAATAGCTCTTTTTGTTTTAGCCATAAAAAAAGCTTTTTGAGATATTGTTTGAATTTCATCTGGAAATTTTGTTTTTAACTGCTCATCAATAAATGATAACACGTTTTTTTCATCTGCGAAACTATTCTTATTTTCCATATTCATTACACTTTTCCATACTCAAATTGTTTTTGCGCTTGCTGATGTTGTAAACTTTTTTTCTTTGATTGAATCATTATTGGATTTGTTGGCAAAACAACCTCAGCTTCCCTTGCCATATTAATAGCCATAAAAGAATTTAAAACGTCTTTCGTTCTTTTGAATGAAGATAATTTTTTTCTTTGATCTTGTTTCAAAAAAACGCTTTCATAATCTGAAAACAACTGATGAAATTGGCTATCTTGTTGTTGAATTAATTCATAAGGCGTTCCTGTTTCAACAATTTTCCCCTTTTCCATCACAATCACATTATCTGCTCTTGCAATTTCGCCTTCTGAATGCGAAGAATAAATAACCGTTTTTCCTTCTAACACAACATCAAGCGTTTCAAGAACATCTCTTCTTGTTTCTGGATCAAGACGGCTTGTAATTTCATCTAATAATATAATTGGCGTGTCACTCAAACATAACCCCGCTAAAAGAAGACGCTGTTGTTGCCCGCTTGACATTCCCTCAACTAAAGCATCAAGCCCTTCTTGGCGATCTAAAAGCTCCCCTAAACCAACTTTTTTAAGAGCTTCAGCCATCTCTTTTTCGGAGGCATCTTTTTTATAATGGCGCAAATTATAAGCAAGACTTTTCGTTTCAAAGAAATAAGAATCGCCAATAAAGGATGAAATATTTTTAGCAATAGAATCATATGTTAACTCTTGAACATTATTGCCATCAATTTCAAAAGAACCCCCTTGAATTTCATATTTTCTTGCAAGAAGTGAAAGAAGCGTTGATTTCCCGCTACCACTTTTTCCAACAATGGCAACTTTTTGCCCTGGCATAATTTCCAAATTCAATTTATCAAAAAATAAGGTTTCATCATCTCTTGAATATGCAAAATCAATTTCTTTTAAAGAAATTCTTCCCGCTGAACGCCCAAGATCTTTTTCACCTTCTTTAACCATTTCTCTTTCATCATACTGAAGCAATTCTTTTGATCCAATGTATTTTTGAACATTTTCTGAAATGCTTTTAATACTGCGAACAAAATTTGACCCCGAATACATGGAACGATATGCTGCCCCTGTTAACGTCATATAAAGGCCAACATCTTTATGCACTTGAAATGAAGAAAAGGCCGCAAATGCAAACATGCAAGAAAATAAAATATCCATTCCACTGTTTATGGCATTATAAAATTCGCGTTTCTTTTCAAGTTTTTTCAAACGTGTAGCATAAGAAGCATTATTTTGAATCATTTCACATAAAACATCATTTTCTCTTTGACTACCCATTGAACGGATATTATCAATATTCGCATTCACATCTCGTTGAAAAGCGGCATTTTCTGCCTCAATTTTTTGAATTTCATTTTGAAGTGGGGCAAGTTTTTTAGTTGTGAACCAATTGAGGGCTAATTTACCGCCCATTAAACCCATAACACCCACCCCTGCCACTGGTGATAACATAAAAAGTGTTGCCGTTGTGGTTACCAACATAAGAATTGAACTTAAATTTTGAAAGCTATCTGCCAATATTAAAGAAGAAGCGTTTGCCATTTCATCTGCAATTGAAGAAAGCTTTTTTTCATTTTGTTTTTTTCTAAATAAAGAAGGCATTTTAAAAAAACGCTCTGAATTTTTCACCTTGATATGTTGTTTAACAGTGTTTTGAAAAAAAGAAGTTACTTTCATCATTGCGCCATGCACCCAGTTAACAACGCCTTCTAAAACAGGGCACATGCATAAATAGACAGCCCCAATCGCTGTTACTTCAACGGCTGAAAGCAAAGATTGCGCTTGCAAATATGAACTTAACTTCCCCGAAACAAGTGGCGTTAATCCAATACTAACTGAAAGAAGCGTTACTAACCCTAAAGAAAGCGCCGCAGATGCCTTATTTGAAAGAATTCCTTCTTTTAAATCATCCCAAACACCAAACGATTGATCGATTTTTTTTAAACCTTTCCCTTGAATTTGATGCATCTTTTGAAGCTCTTTTTCTTTTTTTTCATCAAAAGAACCCTCCATAACTTGATCTTTTTTAAAATTTTGCATCATCACCCTCCATCAAAATTTCATATATTATACCATATATTCATTATTTTGTAAATTCTTTTTTAAATAATTAGACAAAAGAAATATCAAAATAAATTGAGCAACATTTAAAAAAATTTTAAAAAAATAAAAAAAAGATATTGACAAGCCTTTTTTTATTGTTTAACTTCAAACTCAGGAGGGTTTAACTCTCCTTCTGATGGGGAAACCCATTTTAGGTGATTTTGTTCAGAGAACAGAATTATTTTATAATTATAATTATAGGAGACTAAAAAATGAGAAAAAATGAATCAGGTCGTTCAATGGTTGAAATGCTCGGCGTTTTGGCAATTATCGGTGTTCTTTCAATCGGTGGTATCGCTGGTTACACATTGTCAATGAACCGTTACCGTGCAAACGCAATTGCAGACGTTGCAAACAAATTAGCTTCTATGGCTTATGCAGACTGTATTGGTCAAACAACTGTTGACACAACTATTACTACTGAAACATGTACTGCCAATGGTAAAACATCTGACGACTATGGTTTAGGCCAACCTGAAGGCACAACTTTAACTGTTTCAGCAATTGCAGATGATGGTGCATCTGTTACAGCTGCATTCCCAGCTACTGTTTCAGATAGCATTCAAGAGGCATACGCATCTATCTTGGGTATTGCTACTGCTACAACTGAAAAAAAATTCAAATCACAATAATTTTTGCTTGATTGAATTAAAAAAGAACCGGAGAGAAATCTCCGGTTTTTTATATAAAAAAGATATATATCGAAATAACAAATTTAAATCTTTAACAACCGATATTTTTAAGAAAAACAAATCATAAAATATCACAAATTCCGATATTTTTTTATCACTCACCAATAACTGAATTTATTTCCTTTGTTTGACATTTCATTAAAATACCTGTATCTTAATATAAATTCAGGAGACCTATATGAAAAAAATTATTCTTTCTTTATTAATCGCTTTAATTATCATCATTCCGATCGGTGGATATTTTTCAATTAAACAAGAACAAAAAAGAATGTT